>JBFMDG010000014.1:0-29975 GCA_040754135.1 Verrucomicrobiota bacterium | reverse complement strand
GTCGAGTTGATATCGGCCTTCGGCCATTTCCTGGTCGAGGGAAAAGAGCGGCACGCCTCCGCCCCTTTTTTGGCAGCGCGCCCGGTTCCACTGATTGGCTATGAGGTTTTTGAGAGATGCGAGCAGAAAGGAGCGGAAGCGCCCTTTGTCACGATCCACCGATGCCAGGGCATTGGTCGAAAGCAGATGTGAAAAGAAGTCCTGCGTCAAATCCGCGGCTTCCTGCGGATTGTATCCTTGTCGCCGCGTGAATGAATAAAGTGGGTACCAATAGGCGTGGCAGAGCGTTTCGAGGGCGGCGGCAGATTGGGGTGATTTTTGGTTTCCGGCCAAAAGCACGACACTCCAGTGCGTGCTGGCAAACTCTCGCCCGTTGTCGCGGGCTGGCAAGAACTGATCCGAAAAAGACATCAACTTCAACGACACCGCGGGAACGGGACCCAGAATGATGGGCCATCGGCAAATTGCAAGGGCAAGCGCATATCGACTCGCGCAAAACAACCTCACAAGAGCGATCGAGGATCGCTGAGTTGGGAACGAGGATCGAGGAAGAGGCGGACCAGGAGCGAAAACCAAAGCGACTCTTGACGTGGTTGGGCAGTAAAACTAGCTTAGCCGCCGGATTGGTGACCGTAGCTCAGCCTGGTTAGAGCCCCAGATTGTGGATCTGGCTGTCGCGGGTTCAAATCCCGTCGGTCACCCCATCCCCTTTTCGCGGCACACAATCCTCCCGCATCCTGTTACACAGGAGTCCATCAGGCCGTATCTGGTACCCAGGGGCAAAAGCAGAAAAGTCTGCTCGGTGGAGCGCGTCTGGTTGTGTGTTTCATGTTAATTCCATCGAGAGTTTCACCCGGTTCGGTTCCATCACCACAGCGGCAGAACCTCCGAGGACGTTTCAAGCTCAACAAACAAATCTGGTTCTTCGCTGTGTTGAGTGGCCAGTCCTTGGCTGTGGCTCGCTTTGCAATCGTCGCGGAGCGACGGGATGACGGTAGCCGTGGGCCTGAGCCCTTTACACTATCCGACCAACGTCCGCATTTCGCCGGCGGAAAGCGGCTTGCCTATCGAGACTGTTTTCCTCTGTTTTCAACTCCGTTCGCTCGACCCGAGTCGCTTTGTCGGCCCGCCTGCGGGCAAGCTCAACACTGCTGGGTTGGAGAGAATTGAAACAGCGGTGCGCTGTTGCCTTGGGCTGTAGACGAACTTTCGAGTCGGCGACGAAAACGCCCGCAAATCGATGCCAAAAGGTGAGTCGGTTCCTTTTTCCGTCCCATCTGGGACCCCAGCTTTCGCTGGAGCGCAGCGGAAGCGAAGGATGACGCGCCGGAGCGAAAGCGGAGGCGGGCAAGCACTTGAGCTCGTTTGCGGAAAGCGCTCCAGCTTCGGGGCAGGAAGAGCATCCGGGAATTAGGAAGTTGACACCCAACACGCCTGTGGTAACAATACTACCACAAATGAAAGGCGGCCTATGTTTGGTGAATTCATAAAACAAATCCGGGAACGCCAGCGCCTGGGCCTGCGCGAATTCTGCCTGCAGAACGGCTACGACCCCAGCAACTGGAGCAAGATCGAGCGCGAAGTGCTCCCGCCGCCGCGCGACGAGGACACGCTCCGCAGTTGGGCCAAGCAGCTCGGACTCAAGCAAGGCTCGGAGGATTGGCTCAAATTCTTCGACTACGCCGCCGTGGATTCCGGGCGCATACCCGATTACATCCTCAAAGACGAAAAGCTCGTCGCCCAACTGCCCGTTTTCTTCCGCACCATTTCGGGTCAGAAACCCTCGCGTGAGGACCTGGAAAAATTGGTGGAGTTGATCAGAAGCGCGAACCGACCTTGAACGACCCGCGCCATTTCAAATCGCCATTCATTCTCAAGGAGCGAATCTGGCAGGAAGCTGATCGATTGCGCGCCGCGCATCCCGCGGGACGCGAACTGCCCGTGAAAATCCTCGACCTCGCCGAATTCGATCTTCACCTCGACCTGGTTCCCGTGAACGGCCTGCGCGAGCAACTGGATATTGATGCCCTGCTCATGGGCGATTTGAAATCCATCCTCGTGGACAAACGTGCCTTCATGAGCCCGCGCATGGAATACCGCCTGCGCTTTTCCGTCGCCCACGAAATCGGCCATCTCATCCTGCACCGCGACATCTACGCCGGCCTGCAACACGCCACCGCCGCCGAATGGTTCGATTACATCTCCGCCATTCCCGATGTCGAATACGGCTGGGTGGAATGGCAGGCTTACGAATTTGCCGGACGCCTGCTCGTGCCGCCCGAACCGTTGCGCGAAGCCTTTCAAGCCGCCATCCAATCCGCGCAAGCCGCCGGCTATTCCGACTGGCTGGCTGCCGACGAAGCCGCGCTCGACTACATCGCCACGCGCATCGCACCAAAGTTTGGTGTTTCAGTGGAAGTAATTGCGAAATGATTGCGCATGGAAAAGGTTTGGCCGCCAGCGTAGTAGTAGCAACAGGAAGGAGCGTGACATGCCCAGAGGCGGTGAGGATGAAGCCAATGGACTTGGCAGTAAAAGCGGGAAATTGTTGAAAAGGGTTGGACCTGAAAAGGCAAATCGCATTACCTCTCGATCACACGGTAAAGCCGGCTTGGAACCGTCCCACTGGTCTGATCTTCAAAAAGGAATCGTCCATTGCTGCGGGTGATCCCGCTGGTGTGGATAATCCAGACGGTTGCAGGGCCGCTCAGATGATCGGTGTGATGAACCTCGAACCGGCTCGGGTCGGCCGCCAACGTCCCATCCGGGTCGCTGAAGAACAATTGAACACGCCCATTTGGAAGCAACCGAGGAGTCTGCAAGAGTTGCGGAATTTCAACCCATACGGTCGCGTTGCTGGACGTGACGCTGCCATAATCATCTGTAATCGCTACGGAATAGATCCCACTGCGACCACGATCGAGCCGGCCCAAAGCATAGCTGGCGTTCGTTGCGTTGGCGATGATGCTTCCATTGAAGGACCACTGGTATCTGAGCAGCCCCACGCCCAATCCCGTCACATCGAGGGTGAAGGAACTATTCGTAAAATGAACGGTGCTCAGGCTGGGAGGATGCACAAGAACGACGGGCGGCGGTGGCGGTTGCCTGACCGACAGCAGCAAGCTGCCATCGGTTGTGTTGGTTTTCGAAGCGTCAACGGCAATCTGGTATTCCTGACCGGCGACGGCGTTGAACAGCACTTTGCTGGCGTAGATGCGGTCGATCAACAGATCATTGTTTTCTGTGAGCAGGGTAAGGTTGCCGAGGTCATTGCCTTGATATACCGCCAATAGTGTATCCCAGGAAGTTCCCAAGGTATGCATTTCCACCGGGCCATCTGAGGGCGCGATCCACTTCCACCAGACCGACCGGCCGCCCGCCTCGCCTCCATGATGGGGCTCATCAGGCTGTTTGCCGGCGCCCAGAATGGAACCTTTGACCAGGTTGGAGGAGCCCACAATCAGAATACGGCTGGCAAAATCATCATTGAAAGGCACATCGAACCACATCAGCCCCGCGCCCGTGCTCATCGCGATCCCAAACCGATTGGTGACCGTTACCTGGTAGATGCCTGCGTCAAGGGAGGTCGCATTGGTCAAAGTGAGCACCTCGTTGGTGGCTCCCGCGAGGTTCACACCATCGCGCAGCCATTGATAGGACATCGGAAGCGACCCGGTGGCGAGAACTCTGAAGGTCACATCAGTGCCGCCTCCGCCACCCCCGGCGAAACGAGTTTGATCAACCGGGTCTTGCTGGATTTGTGGAGCCGCGGGCGTATTCGCTCCAGGGGCAACCGTCAACAGGATGAGTCCAATCTGGTTCGCGTATCCATCCACGGCAATGCGATAGACCGTGCCTGCTGCAGCCTGAAAGGTCACGCTGCTCTGAAGATTGCCGGCATCGACGTCATCGTTCTCAGCCACGAGTGAGAGTGATCCGACATCGGTTCCAGTGTAAACGGCCAGGATGGTGTCAAACTGGCTATTGACAGTCGAAATCGTGACGGGACCCTCGTTGGCTGCCGTCCAGGTCCACCAAACCGAACGTCCTTGGGGCGTGTTTCCGTGAGCTGGCTCCCCGGGCTGGCGGGTTGCTCCAATATTCAAACCCACCACGGTCAGGAACGGTTCAAGAATCGGCGACGCATTCTCAAAATGATCATGGGCAAGCAGATTACCGGGAGGAAACTGAGACACCTGCAAGATCACTCTGCCGCTAGAAGCACCTGTGCCGTCATTGAATCCATCCACGACGATCTGATATTCTGTACCTGCAACAGCTTCGAAAGTGACGCTGCTTCTGCCGTTACCGGCGCTGCGCTTGTCCTCGGCCACCAAAGTGAGCGCGTCAACCCGGGTTCCTACGTAAACCGCCAGAATCGTATCGAAGTTGCTCTCGAACGTGCCAATTGTGACCGGGGTTGAAGCGGGAGCCACCCAGGACCACCACACGGATCGGCCGCCATCATTCCCGGCATGATCGGGTTCCCCCACCTCACGCGAGGCGTTAGTGTTGACGCCGATGACCGTGTTGGTTTGACCCACGATGGGAAAGCGGTTCACGAACAGGTCATTTCCTCCCAATTGTGGCGGAGTTCTCTGAAAAACGCTAAGGACAACAGTCCCGACTGCGACGGTTCCATCGCTTAACCGGTATCCATCCACTGCGATTTGATAAGTCTTTCCGGCGATACCCAGGAACTGCACTGCACTGGCATGATCCCCGGCGGGTACGTCACGGTCGTCGTTTTCGGCGATCAAAGTAAGGGAGGCCAGCTGCGTTCCGGTGTAGATGGCCAGTGTCGTGTCGAAAGTGCTATCCCGCGTTGTAACCAGGACCGGGCCCGTGATGGGCGCCGTCCACGTCCACCAGATCGAATGACCTCCGGCGTTTCCGGCGTGGTTCGGCTCACCCAACTCTTTGCTGGCCCCTAAATTGGAACCCGTCACTTGATTCGTTTGCCCGGAGAGCGTTGTGCGCTCGGCAAAATCATCATTCAAAGCAAAAGATGGATTAAGGTTCAACACAACGAGACCCGCAGCCGCGTCATTCGTCGCTAAATGACCATCCACCACGAAATGATATATCGTCCCGCCGACCGCAAAGAACTTGACCAGCGAAATCCCCGCGTGACTTCGATTATCGTCCTCGGCGACAACCATGAGGGAGCTGATCGTGGCTCCCGTGTAAACGCCCAGGACGGTGTCAACCAGGCTGCCTTGGGTGTCGAGCACATAGGTGCCGTCGTTCGGAGCCACCCACGACCACCACACGGATTGTCCGCCAGGATTTCCGGCGTGCGACGGTTCGCCTGGTTCGATGGTGGCGCCCGCAATATTGTCGTAAACCGTGGTCTCCCCGGGAGGGAATTCCAAAGCGTTGACGAAGTAGTCGTTGTCCGGAGCCTGCACAAGATTGAGCTGGATGTTTCCCACCGCCACGGTTCCATCCGCGTCCTTGAGGCCCGCCACTGCGATCTGATAGGTGACGCCCTCGGTTGCCCGGAAGAAGAGCCGACTGGAGGTGGCCAGCCCCGAAGCTTCATCGTTGTTGGAAACCACCGGAGTCAACGAATTCACGCTCAAGCCGGTATAAATCGCGAGCACCGTGTCCAAAACGCCGCCTGAAGAATTCGTGCTGCCCGAAGTATCGAAACGCGTCAGCCCGCTTTTAGGAGCGGTCCACGACCACCACACCGAGGCCCCGCTGCCTACACCCGCGTGGATCGGCTCACCCTCCTCCGTGGTTGCGCCAAAGTTGTGACTCGTTGCCGCGTTGATTTCTCCAGAGATTTGAATTCGCTGGGCAAACGCGTCATGCCCGGGCCGCACCAGCACGGTCAATACGGCCACTGAACTCGTAATGCTCCCGGACGAGTTGCTTGCGATGACGCGATAATCGCCCGCATCATCAAGAGTGGCGTTGGTGATCGTGAAACTGGCATTTGTGCCTCCGGAGAGGCGCACGCCGTTCTTCTGCCATTCAAAAAAGATGGGAAAACTGCCCGTGACAGTGACGGCGAAAGTCACATTAGCGCCGGCATTGTCTGGCACGGTCGAGCCGGCTGGCTGGCTCGTAAAGCGAGGAGCTGTGGGTGTCACGGGAAGACGGAGGTTCAGCGTGACATCGCCGCTGGCACCTGCAAAACCGTCAACGGCGATTTGATAGGTGATGCCGCGGACGGCAGGGAAGGCCGCGATACTGGTCGCCAGCCCGGGCGCATCATCGTTGGCGGTGATCAAGGTCAAATTCTCCAGCGCGGTTCCGGTGTAAACTGCCAGCACCGTGTCAAACGAACTGCCTGAAGTATCCACGATCGCGACGCCGGTGTCCGGCGCTGTCCATGTCCACCAAAGAGAGGCGGCGGCGCGATGGCCCGCATGATCGGGCTCTCCCGACTCGCGCGTTGCCAGGCGGCTATCGCCGGTGACCGTGTTGGTGCTGCCGATGATCGTCAGCCGCGAGGCGAAGGAATCATTGGCCGGGACTTGGGCTTGAAGAGGAGAGCCGATCCAGAACAAGAGCACGAAACAGAGCTGATAAATCTGAACGAAACCGCTCAACCAAATCCTCTCCCTTGCAAACGGCGCAGGGGCTATGGAGAACTTTCGCGCTTCGTTGTTCGTTTCAATTCGATTCATCGCGGCCTGAGAGCAATCGGGACGGTTGCAATGCCAAGAATGCCCGCCGTCGGTTTCTGGAGTTCGAAATTTTGACTCGCGTTGTCCACGCAAATCGCCGGAAGGAGTGGAAAAGTTGCTCATCGGCTGCTCAGGATGCTTACGGAATCGAGGGCATTGGCTTGCAAAGTAGGTTTGCTTTTCACGCCGTCCAGGTAGGAGTGTCGGATCTGAATCTCCCCGTGTTTCATCAACACTTCGGCTTTCAGAAACCCGCTGGGATACCACGCACGGGAAAGACCGTGAGGTTTTCCCTCCTTGAACTCGGCTTCCACCGCCAAATCCCCATTCTCATGCCACTGGCGATAGCAGCCTTCCTGAAGTCCGGCAAAGAGCTGGCCTTCTGAACGCTTTCGGCCGTTTGCGTGCCACGTCGTGCGCATTCCGTGGGGAAGACCACGGTGGAAATGTTCCCTCAACTCGCGCACTCCGTTGGTGAACCAGCCTACGGACATGCCATGCAATCGTCCGTCCACCACTGCGGAGCGCAGCTTTACCGTTCCGTCTTCAAAGTGGTCTGTCATCCAGCCGGTAAACGCGGCCATCGAGCCATGGCGGTGAAATTTTCCCGCGCGAACCTCGAGTCGGAACCGAGGGACAGAAGCCAAGGGCGGAGACTCGTGCTCGACTTCCTTCAGATGTCGCGAGGATGAATCGGTCAGCGCCGCCGCTGCCGCCAGTGCGAGCAGCCAAAGCAACGGACGCACACGGGATGCAGGCGTCATGGTTGGAGCAAGGGGCATGTTCATGACCTCCGTGGCTACTGCAGCATCAAGCGGAAATAAGCTGACGGAGGGTTGGCGCCCTGATTGGCGACCTCAATCCGAACGGGCTTGATAGAGCCGGCCAGGAAACTCTCACGGATCGGCGCGTTGCTCCCTTCGCTGGGAATGCGAAACAAAACCGTTTCCCAGGTCTTCAAGTCGCGGGATCCCTGCAGCGTATAGGTGCGTCCAGTCACAGCGAGGAACTCCAGCAACGGAGCGCCGTTATTCGATCCGATGATTTGCAGGAAGAACCCGTTTGCCGGGTCAACCGCATACGTGCCGGCGTAGTAAGTCTCCAGATAGTTCAATCCGTTCCCCGCTTCAGCGCCGGGGAGGACCTTGGAGACGTCTGGATTGACCAACCGCTCCCAGGCATCGGGCAGCCCATCGCCATCCTTGTCCTCGCCCAGAGTGAGATTGAGCCGAGTTCGTTTGCCCGGTTCGCCAAGGCTCGCGAAATCCCCAGCCATCTCAATCGGCAAATAGGTTACGCCACCGATGCGCACTTTGATTCGGAAAGGCACGGTGGGGCGGAGTGCGGTCGGTTTGTAGGCTGCCGCGATCAGACCAGCGTCCATGGGCACCTCGAGCCAATAATTGGCCGCCTTCTCGATGCCCGGATTGACTGTGGTTTTAATCTTCACCCCGCTGGCTGTCTCCAGAAAAACCTCGGCTTCGGGGAGATGAATCGGGGTGCCATATTCATCGCGAAGCATGCCGTAGAAGAGATGAAACGGAGCGGGCGGATAGGCGACGACGAGAATATTGGCGGTGGCCAACCCGAGCAATAAGCCAAAGGCGAACAAGGGTCGACGCCAGACGCTGGTGAAGCAGAGGGCGTGATTCATCTTCTCTTTTTCCTCTGATATCCCCTGCTGAACCGCAGTTGTTGACTTCATAAGATGGCCGGGATTGTTAGTTGCCAGAATACGAATAGGTGGTGAAGTGGAGCTTGATATCCGTCACCGTTTGGAGCAGGCGGGTCAACCCTTCCTTCGGGTCGGCCAGGAGCGAGTCCGCCGGGATGACGAGTTTCCATTGGGTGTTCCAGACGGATCGCCCGATCAGGCGCCGGCTGGTGAACTGTGAAAACTGCAGTGAAGTTCCAAGGTAAACATCGCTGGAGAAATAGCTCACCGCATCCACCGGCCGGAAGGCCTGATGTTTCCGAATCGTGAACAGCGGCTCGGTCAACGAGTCGGCGGACTGGTAGAAATCTTTTGATGAGAAACCCGACCCACCGATGTTGAACGGCAAGGGAATGGCCACGTCGTCCACTTTCCATTGCCTCAGTTGGCTGACATCGCCCAAAGGCGGGCTGCGCATCATATCGACGCCGACCGGTATCAGGTAAACATAAGGGTTGGCAGAGAGCGCTTGCGGATCCAGATAAGAGAGATTCGGATCGCTCGTGTTATTCGCGCCGGGAAGATTCATGCCGCGATAGCCTTCGAGGGCCACGCCGACCGAATTGATTTTTGTGGCAAAATGGCTGCGATGGAAGGCGGTGTCACCCGCCGCCAAAGCCAGGCCGAACAGGTTTTTGTTTGGGTTGATGGAGGTGCTGAAGGTAAGAACAATGCCCGGCACAGGCAGCCCATCGCCGCGATCCACCTGCTGGCAGTAACGGCGCACATCTGCGTCTTCCAAAATGTTCTCCCGTATGTTCTGCTGGAGATAATCCTGCCAGACGGTGAGCCCGTTGGTATCCGGCAAGATCCTTAAATTGCCGGTTCGCAACGAGGCCAGAGTGGTATAGACATCGGGAGAGTTGAACCCGAGCCGACCCTTGAGCACATCAAAATCGGCCTTCATCTCGGCCAGAGCGCTGGAGATGCCCGGATCGCCGGTATTGCTCCCGGCGAACTGCGGTTCACCCTGGCGCACCACTCCCAAGGCGCGGCTATTAACAATCCGGCGCACGAACGATTTCCCTTTGTCCGTCCCCAGCAGACCAGTTTCGTAATCGTAAGCGTTGGCCGCAAGCAAGGCGTAGCGCGAGGTAAGATCCAGCAGTGTTTTGTAACGTTCCAATTTCTCGTTTCGGAATAGGCGGAAGGCCGAATCCCGGGTGCTGAACCCCTGAATCACAGCCGCGGTCCGCTGGCGCACGATTTCGCGCATCTGCTGAATCTGATTTCCTTTGGCGACGAGGTTGCTGACTTTGCGTTGGGCGTCGTCATAGCGTTGAAGGGATTGGTTGATCGCGTAGAATGTCCCCTGCAGATCGCCCAACGCGCCTTCCAGATCGTTCAACGCCGCACGCCTGTCCTCAGTCCGCTGCGTGGGATCGATCTGGTCGAACTGGACGCCAACCGCGGCGGCATCGTTTGCGGCGCGGATGGCAGCGGTAACCGAAAGCCGTGCGATCTCAGCGGCGTCCGCTGCGGCCTCGGCGCCCGCAACAGCGGCCAGTGCTGCTGACCGGCCGGCGGAGGTGAGGTCGCCCCCCGATGCCAAACCTGCAACCAACGAGAGCGGGAGCGCCTCCTTGACGGTGTAGGCAGAATCCTTAACGGCGTCGGCAATGGAATCCTGGATGTCTTTGAACAATTGACTGGCCCGCTCGATATTCGCCGTCACCTGCTCCGCAATGATCAAATCCCGGTTCAGCCGGGTGATGTTATCCGTGGCTTCCAGCCCTGCTTTATACATGCGAACCATTGCATCGAGGCTGGATTTTGCACCGGCTGCATCGTCCAAAGCCTGCAACAAAGCCGCCCGGGCATGGATCACTTCGGAGATCGCCTGCTGCAACTGGCCTGGGCTGAGGCGCCGGCCGGTCCAACTCGCTGGCTTCCCAAAGTAACCGTGCGGGGCCAGGGTGTATTCAACGTAATCGGTTGAACCGCGCGGATCGTTTCCACTGCCGTCATCGCTCAGCTTCAGGAAGTCGAAGCTTTCCGGTTTGGTCTGCAAGCCGGAGATCCAGCTTTCGGGCAAGGTCTGGACGTCGAGACGAAACGTCGAGGTGCTCCTGGGTTCGAGGATGCCCGGAAAAGTCAGCTCGGGTGTCTCGACATACATGTAATGAAAGAAATCCGGTCCCGCATAATCCTGGGCGTAGGTCTTGCCTGGACCCAAGTCGTCGGGATAAGGCGTCCCATAGACCTCAATCAATGCGTTGGTGAAAGTGAGTTCCTGCTGAGACATCTGGGCCTGCACCTCCGCCAGCGAATCCCCCTCCGACCGCATTAGCCGGGTGATGTCCTTGGCGTCGTCGAACGCGGCCATGGCATTGTTCAATGCCAGCTTCGCGCGCTCGTAAACCTGCTCAAAATGAGTCTTGGGCTCGGGGCCCACAATCTGAGCCGGGTTCAGGTCGAAGGCAATGCTCCCCTCGGTCACACCCAGCGGGGAAAGACGGCCCTCCGCATTGTCCATTGCCGCTTGGAGATCGATGGCAGTGGCAACCAGTTCGTTGAGCTCCGGCACGGTGGTGCGGTCCACTTTCTGGATGCCTTCATGACTTGGATCCGGGTCGATCTCGGGCAGAATCGCGTTGCCGATCACCCAATTAACCAAGGCCCCTTGCCCGGTGCGTGAGGCCCATTGATCCATGCCCCAATGGCGGACGATGTTTGTTGAAACGTCGGCGTCTGTCACGGTGCGCGTGGAGACGCGGTTCGTGGAGAATGACTCCCAGCTGGTGTCCGGGCCGGGCACGTAATACTTGCGCCAGTTAAGATCGAAGATTTGCTGACCCGTGCGAGCTACCGCCGCCGCCGCCGCGGCAAACTTTCGCTCATCCATGTAACCCACGGTCACCGGCAACCCCAGCACGCTCACAGACTGCACGCGCGGCACCCAGTCGAAATAGGCGTTCATCAACAGCGAGTGATATCCCTTCATCGCCGTCAAATAGTGGCCGTAGGCGTCGCCATGCCCCTGGGGATAGAGAACGGCCGCGTCAGCCGCATCGGCCTTTCCGTCGGTGTTCTGATCAAGAACGTTGTAATTAAGAGCGTAGATGACCTCGCCGGAGTCAATCCCGCCCGTGTAATTCCAGACCAGGCGGTTGTAAACCGGCGCCGACTGCACGCCCGGCATCGCCACATCATCGCGTCCCTGCAGGAGCGTCAACTCCTCATCGAGGAGCGAAGCCACCTGCCCCTTGAAAGCAAAGAGCGCGGTGGAGACTTCGCCGTAGGTCGCGTCTTTGGTGCCGATGCCAATCGTTGGATTGTCGGCGTCGGCGAAGGCTTCGTCGCCGATAATCTTGTAAAGATCACTCAGATAGCCGGCTGCCAGGAGCAGAGAATCGTTGGCTGGTCCGTAATTGATCCCCGCATCGATGCTCAGGTTGCGAGCCCGGTTCAGGACCGTTTCGTAGATCTCGATGAGCCCGTAACTGTTCAAGGCATCCTGGTTGAGCGCGATATCCCCCTCATACCGTTTGCCTGCCTGAGTGAGTATGCTTGCCCCGGTGTTCACGGCGTTGTTGTTCAGATCGGATGTCCGCTGGTTAAAAGGATTGATTCCCGCCAGCACGCGCTTCACGTAGCCCTCGGCAAACTGCGGCGACGTCCAATCCGACCACTGGTTGTAGAGTGGATGGGACGGGTTTCGGGGACGATAGCGCAAGACCAGCCAGTTGTCGGACAGGATCAAAATGCCGCTGGCGCCGAGAACGTAGCGCTTGATATCCGTGCCGCTGGCGAGAGGCTGATAGCGGCTCATGGTCGCATCCGCAACCGGCGGGAATCCATCCACCGGCGGTGCGACTTTCCACTCGTATTCGTATTCCGATGTTCTGCCGGCGAGGTCTGCGGTGTGTTCAAAGGTGATCAACTCACTCAGCGGATTGTCCGCAGGAATGACCTTCACTTCGCCCTGGTAAAGATCACCGGTCACGCGCATCACATACATGGAAACCGGCTCCGAAGGGGGCGTAAACGCCGCGCCATTGCCCACGATCACGGTGAAATAACCCTGCCCCGGCCCGGCCGCGCTCAAGGCGTAACTGTCCGCCGGAGTGTTCTTGTCCGTAAGGGCAACGAGTTCGTCCACGCCCCGAATTACAGTCTGAGCGGGATTGACGATGTACTGCCCGGGCACCTGGGGATTTTCATAGAACGTCTCGACCGTCGCCGCCAATCCAGCAACCGCCGCATCCCACTTTGACTTGTTTGGATCGGTCGAGGGACAAAGGTTCTGGACGATCTCCAAATCCGAGCCGGCGAGCACATTCAACTGCACATACTTTTCACCGGTCGGCTCATCCTTGAACTCTCCTCTGAAAACGAGGCTGCCTTGGGAACCAATATTTGGGTCGAAATAAAACCGGTTCGCCAGATGCGGGGGCAGATTGGGAAAGTAAGTTTTGCCCTGATAACCCTGGGAATAGATCCCGTCGGGCAGTTGCGTGAGTCCCTCCGCAGCATTGGCCTTCAACGCAAAGGTCTTTTGCCGGGTCGGATCGTGCAGGGTAACCGATGAGAAATCGGATCGATTGGCGGCGGCAAGGGCGATGGACTGCTGGTAAAGAATATGGACACTGCTCTGGCCGCGGATGGCAGGACGGCCCCTGCTGGCCACTGTGAGCGTCTCGCCAAATGCCACTGGCAACGTGCTGCCCGGCCACACGGGCCGGTAAACAATCGGCTGCGCCGGGGAACTCGAACTGTTGCCTTCTCCCTCGTAGCCGGTCGTGGCCAACGGACGAAGATAAGGAACAATGGTCCCAGTGGTTGGTGGATTGGGATTGTTCGGCCAAGCGAATCCATTCTGGGTCTTGTAATAATACCGCATTGAGAAGGAGTTCGTGTCAGTCGCGGTTTGCGACAGGTGCGGAGGCCGGCCGATGAACCCATTCAAAGCCAGCGCTCCCTGCGATGACTTGGTGCTGCTGAAGGTGAAGCTGACCGACGCCTGTGAACCGTCCGCATCCGTGATGCTCAGTTCATAGGGTCCCGCGTTGGAGACGTTCCACGTCCCATAAACTGCCAACCCATCCCGCAGCGGTCCAAAGGTGATCCCGGGCGGCAGCGGTGTCTGAGGGGAGACGGCGGTCACAAGAGAATCAATCCGCCGCGAAGTGTGGATATAATTCGTGGACGGGGCGTTTACGGCTCCGCCACCCGTGACGGTGCTGGCAAAACCATTGGTGCTGGATCCGTAGGTCCCCGCAGCCAGCGAGGGCAGGCCTGCATGAAGACCGCGCATCAACCAAAAAGCATTCTTTCGATCGCGATAAGTAAATGCGGTGTATCCGGCAAACAGGCCGTTCGCTTCACTGGTGTTCCAGCCCACCGGCAGGTCGCCAGTGGACGGAATCTCGGCGTTGTAATTGGTGGAATAGGTGTTGGTGGCGGATGTGGTAATGTTTTCCAACGGCAGCTCCAACACCGGAAGCGGCATCGGCGCTTGTATTTGCCGGCCCGCTTCGACGACATAATCAAACACCATTCCGAGCGCTGGATTCTCGCGCAACACCTTGAAAGTGCGGACCGCCGGGCGGCCATCCTGCTCCGTGTAGTCGAGGAGCACGTAAGGGAGCGAAGAGAAACCGGTGCCGCTCGTGACATTGAGATCATCGCGCAGGGCATAGGCCTGGCCGCCGATCATCACGGCGTGTTCTTCATTCGGGTTGTAGCCAGGCTGAGCCGGGTCGTTCTGCGTGTAGATCGTCCCCTTGGCCTGGAGACTGGGAAGAGCTCCGCTGCCGGCATTGCCAGCCATCACGATCTGATTCGCGGGATCATCCGGCCAGGCAAGCGAATAGCGTCCGATGACGGCCGGCCAGTAAATGGGATCGAAGCCGTTGCCGGGATTCTTCAGCTCATTCGTCGCATTCTGGCGAAACCACCAAACCTCGAGAATGTTGGCGCCGGGAATCGCATTGACCGGGATGATTGCTCCGAGATTCGCGGCTGTGAAACCTTCCACGAAAGGATCCTTGTAGGCCGCAGCGTGGAAGGAAGTCCCGCTGCTTTGCAATACATAACCTGCCGTGTAGGTGCCGGAGCTCCCCAACTCACCGGCAGGCGGATTGATCCGGTCGCCAACGTAAACTGTCTGATGAAGGTAACGAGGAGAAGCATTTTGAGCCAGGCTGCCCGAGGTGAGCGTCGCTCCGCCGTGCAGGGTCAGGTGCAAGTTGTTTCCGCTGCTGTCAAAGGCGACCGTCCCGCCCTCGTCGAAGGTAAATTGAACCTGCAAGTTCGCCGTGCCTGCCGGGTAACCGCTGATCAGCATGCCGCTCTGCAATTGATCTGGCGTCCGCGCCGTGGACCAAATCCGGAAACTGTCAATTTGCGCATTGGCCAGGGCATCGGCAGACCAGTTGGACTTGCCAACATAATTCAACGTCCGAGTCGTGTTCTGTGGGGCCACCGCAACGCCGCTCACGATCGACACACCGTTGAGATAAATGGTCAGAAGGGAAGTGGCGCCGTCATAGACCGAAGCCAGATGCACCCATTGATTGGTCGGCAGCACCGTGCTCGAGGAAATGTTTGTGGACGTGGCAGCATAATGGGCCACCACGGGTTTGCCTGAGACGCCCGAGGATAACGCAAGGAGGACATTTTGAGCCCCCGCTCCATTGCCGAAATCCATGAGCCGGGACCAGTTTGCAATCGCGGTGACATTCACCCATGCCTCGACGGTGTAACTGCCGCCGTTGAAATAGACGCCACTGGGGAGCTGGCCATAGCCGGTGCCATCGAGCGCCAAGGCGGAATTCCGGGCCGGACGCGGCAGCACTCCCGTGACATCGGCGAATGCAGGGTCGGTACCCCGTTGTAATGTCGTGCTGAGGCTGGACAATACCCGCTCAAATGCCACCGCCGATCCCGAACTGAAGCGCAAGAGCGTGCGATGCTGTGGCTGGCTCTCATCCAGAAAGGTGTAGAAACGTGAGCTCTCGTCCAGGATTCCCCGCGGAAAGTCCAGCGGATCCTGATATTGAATGGCGGGGACATTGTTTGCCGAGAGCTGGACCGCGGTCTGCGCGGCCTCGCTTGCTGTGGCCACAGGCGGTCGCAAATAGTGACTGTACTTCGCCGGATCGTCCGGCCAGACCTGCTGGTATCGGTTGTAAATGAACGGCCAGCGCAATCCTACCACGCCCGCTTCCAGCCAATGCACCAGCACATCGTTCGGGTTGCGGGTTTCGGCCGCCGCATAGTATTCGGTGCGTCCGCTGGTCCCGGAGGCATCTTGATAGAGGAATGAACTGCTCAAGGTGGACTGCAACGGAGAAGGCACGAGTGCCGCATCCGACTGGCCGTTGGCATAAGCCCCGATCTTCTCCCCCAGCTCGGCCGTCAGCGTCTGCGCCACCGGTTGCTGAAAAACGTCCACGATCTCAAAACCAAGATGCTCACGCGCGCCCGATGGAGTGGGGTCCCCCAGAAGTTCCATGAACACACGGCCTTCAGTGTTGTAGGCGAGGATGAGGCCCTGAGCGGGGTCATACCAGATGGTCCGCAATTCCTGGAGCGTCGAATTGGTGGTTCCCGCCCCCGGGTTGGAATTGCCATCAGCGAACTCGGTCGTGACGGTCCGAGGCACGGCCGGGTTATAGGCGAAGTACACCGCTCCCACACTGGCCGCGGGCACGGACACGGCCTTGCCCGTTCCCGCAAAAGACTTTTCAGTCCAATAAAGTTTACGGGGCTGTTTTGCGGCGGCGCCGGAGACCACGTAGGTCAAGTTGGTGAGGGCGTAGTCCAACCCCCCGATGGTCACCTTGTTGGTGGTGTTCAGCGGGGTGGTGGCCGCCTCGCTCTTGCGCCAAGTCACCTGGATGGGACCGGCCACCGTAGCAAACACCTGGCGCGCATTCGGGCTGTAATAATAGCCGGTTCCCGGATTGGTGTCGTCTGTGTAAGGCTCGGCGTTCCAGTATTGGCTCGCAGTCGTACCGGTCAGCAGCACGCCATTTTCGTCGGTGTTTGGAGGGCTGATGATGGAACCGAAGAAGAAGGAGACGACCTGCGAAAAGGTGCTGGCGCCTGCCTGAGAGGAGCGCAACACCATGGTGACGTTCCCGCCGGACGTCCCGCGCGGGAGGTTCAAGCCGACGGCGTTCTGCTCGAAATTCCTGCCCGGCTGCAATGTCGCGTTGGCTGTCGGGACGACCACGGCGCCGTAGGTCACCGCACCTTGAAATTGGTAGGGCGTCCCGCCGGCTGGTGCCCGGCCATCGGTCCCGGTGGTGGCGTTCGCTGGCGCTTTTCCCGGCGCTCCCCGGAACGAACTGTAATTCACCCCGCGCTGGTAATTCGGGGAGTACAGCACCGCGTTCTGGTCCACCTGCACGACTTCGGCGGCGGCGGGCAGGCCGAGCCCCAAAAGCGCGAGCCACCCCAAGGCGCGATAGGGCAGAAAACTTTGAAAAATCCGTTCCATAAAAACGAGATTGTTCAATTCCCGTCACGCACTGACGCTGTCTGTGGCGCGACGGTCCGGCTGTGGTTGGCGATGAACTGCTCGATGGTGGCAAGGCGGGCATCGCGCTCCTGATTGCCCGCTTGCAGCTTTTCATTCGCGCGCTTGAGTTCTGCGATTTGCTTCTTGAGGTCCGCCACTTCGGCATCGTGCCGCTGCTTGAACTCTTGCAGCGATTTGATCGCGATGGTGGCGAAGTCGCCGTAGCCCACACTGAGAGTTTTTTCCTTCGTGGTCTGATCCTCCCTTTCTTTGACCATATGCGGAAAGAGAGGTTGTAGTTCTTGAGCAATAACTCCGAGCACAAGCTTGCCGTCATCCGGATCTTCTTTCCACCGGTAGCGCCGCACCTGAATTTGCATCGCGCGGTCAAGCATGGGCTCGGCGTCCACGATGCCCTTCTTTAGCCGACGATCGGACGGAAAATCCCAGTTGTTGTCGCCGTCAAACCTTACCGTCTTGTCCGATCCCGTCTGCGATGTGCCGCCACGCACGTAAAAACCGAAGTCTCCATCCTCTCTATACATCGTCACAGACCTTCCATTCGATCGTGTAATCCTTATGGCTTCTCCATTAGCTTGGACCGACAGTTTGACAGCGGGTGTGGTCGTGCCAATGCCCACGTTGCCTGCAGGCATGAGGGCGATGTGGTCGTCGGAGTCGTTGCTGGTGCCGACGGTGAGCACCGCGGCTTCTCCTCCGCCGCCGACCGCCGCCGCGTCCTGATATTGGATGTAACCGTAATCGCTTGTGCGATTTACTCTGCTGCGAAAAACGATGCTGCTGGCCCCACCGGAATTTTCATGATCCAGGACGAGCGTGCCGGAATTGGGATTGGCCACCGTGCCCGAGGCTTCCGACAGATTCAACCGGCCCGCCGGCGCGGTCGTGCCGATGCCCACGTTGCCGCTACCGTTCAAGGCTAAGTAGGAGTTCATCGTTGCGCCGATGAAATCGCCGACGCTGGACGTGCCGAAATGGAGGACGCCCTGGTTGTTCCGGATGGCGTAATGTTGGAACCCATTTCCGTGCAGCCTCAGCTCGGTGCCCTCACTGGAAGCGCCAATTCCAGCACCGCCTGTCGAGTTGTCGCCGAAGTAGGAATTGCCGGATGTATCGCGGCTGGCGATGGTGTTGGCGAAGCGCGAGCTCGTCGCGGTGGTGCGCGCATTGGCCAGCGTGCCCGAGGTGATCTGGCTGGCATTCAGGCTGGTCAGGTTCGCTCCATTTCCACTGAGATTAGCTGCAGAAAAGTTGCCACTGGCGGTGATGCCGTTGGCACTCAAGTTCCCGCTCGCTGTCAGGCTGCTGACATTGAGGCTGCCGCCGACATTAAGATTGCCGCCGGAAATCGAGAGCGAGCTGGCGCCGGTGACTGGATCGAGGAGCTCGGTGGCGCTCCTGGCCAGGATCGCGTAGGGCGCGGGCAGAAATCGCAAACGCGGGGCGATGGTCGTGCCGTCGGCGGTCAATTCGAGATACCGGTCCGAAACGGTGCTGCTACCCGCGAATACGCCGGTGAGATCGGCGTTGAACGGCTCGGTTCCCACTGCGCTGCCCTGGCCGAGCAGCACGCTGAAGTAGCCTTTGTCCACGGTGACGACCTGTTGCGAGCTCCACTTGAGGGTCCCGCCGGTCAGCGCATCGTAAATCCGGAAGATGACGGTCTTGTTCACTGGGGCAGTGTTGCCCAACGGCAAGCCATTGGCATCGGTGAGGAAACCTTGATAGGTCAATTGTGTGGGCGGCTTGGCATTTTGCGCCCATGCGCCGCTCGTGGGCAGCAGGAGGAGCGCGGTGCAGAGCACCCCGAAGAGGAAGGATCGGTTTCGTTTCATAACTGGGGGATTTGCAACTGGCAGAAGAATCGGGTGGTGTAACGAGTTCATTGGGTTGTAAGCGTGGCCACGGGACTGATGAGTTGGAGAGTAAAACTGCCGCTGAACCGGAAATCGCGCGTGAACGCGCCCCGGCCGCCAATCGTCATTGTTTCCTCGTACGTGCCACCACGGCTCTGGGCGCTGGCAGTGAGGGAGGCGAAATCTGTGCCCGGACTGCTGAAGGTCAGCCTGATGGTGCGAGTGATGTCGTAGGACTCGATTCCGCGCGGAAGCACCGTCTTGAAGTTGGCATCAAGATTGTCATGATTCGGGTGGAAGGTATGGAGAAAAGGATTGCTGGCCTGGTCCTTATAGCTCTGCGCCACCGTAAAGATCACTACGCTTCCCGGATTGAAGACCCCGGAGGCTGTCCACACAGTGTTGTTCATCGTGAAGGGGAGATGCGTGGCGGTGATGCGGCGGGCCGAGGCCAATTGACCGGGATCGAGCAGGCTCTCGCGGCTGGCGACCAATGTGTTGGTGGTGGTTTTCCCCGGCCCGACGTAAACGCGCTGGAGCAGGCTGATCTCGTTGGCCCCTTCCTCAGAATTGTTGTGGAGGATGAGCCGCAGCGGGAAGGCATTGGCAACTTTGGCCATGTTCGTGTTCACACCGGTCGAGAGGTAGAGGCCATTCTGGTCCTGCACCAAACCAGTCGCCGGATCGACGGTGTAACTGGCGAACGCGCGGCTGAGGGTGTAAATGGCCCCGCCGTTCACAACGGCCACCAAACGCGTGGCATCGCCCGAGGAAACAATGTCATCCCAATTTCGGTTCTGCTCCCGCGCAGCCCAGGTCACGCCCGCATCTTCCGAGGAGTAGATTTGGCCGCTTTTGGCTGTGGCAGCGAGCCGCTGTCCGTCCGTGGAAGAAGTGACGGCACTCCATCGGTCGGTCACGCCACGCGCGGTCCAGTTGGTTCCCGCATCGGTGGAGGTGTAAATCTCGCCACCGTCCACTACAGCCACGAGTTTGATTCCATCAGACGATGAGCCCACCCCCGTCCATGAGGTGGATTGCGCATTGGCCAGCCAGGTGGTTCCGCCATCTGCAGAGGTGTAGAGTTGGCCGGGGTTGACCGCCGCCAGGAGCCGGGAGCCGTCGGCTGACATGGTGATGCTGCTCCAATTGCGGACGCCCGCGCTGGACCGCGCTACCCAGGTGGCGCCACGATTCGAAGAAGTGTAGAGCGATCCGTTCTGCACCACCGCCGCCAGCAGGTTCCCATTGGCCGAACAGGCAATACCTACCCACGCCTGATTGCCACTCGGAGTCGCCACCCAACTGCTCCCGTAGTCCGTCGAGACATAAATCGGCCCATTGAAAACCGTCGCCGCCATCACGCTTCCGTCGGCTGAACATGCTAATTCTGCCCAATTGCGGTTCGAGTCTCGCGCGACCCAAGTTGTGCCGTAATCCTGCGAGACATAGAGCGCGCCCCCAGTAGCGGCGGCGACCACTGTGCGGCCGTCCAGCGACGAGGCGACGGCGGAGTAGGTCCGAGAGACGTTCGTCTCGCGTGCCAGCCACTCGGCTCCGGGCATCTCGGCTCCGTTCGGCGGCAGGTTGGCTTGTGCCGCAGCGGCGTTGATCTGCGCCGTCTGGTCTGCCTCATTGACATCCACCTTGGGGTAGGATTTCAAGTACTGGCCTACCTGGTTGATGCTCGCTTGTCCAACCCACAAGCCCGAGGCGCTGGCGACACTGGCCGAGACGGGCACATCGGTCTGCTGCAAGCCGCTCGTGTCGGCAATGCGGAGGATGCCCGCATACAAAGAGCCCGGGGGCGCCGTCATGGCGGAGCGATTTAACCCGAGCACCACCTGCAGCTCCGACCCGGCCTGGCCTTGCGGGGTGAGCGTGAATGATTGACCGGCCAACACTGTATATTCATAAGTCAACGTCGTCGGGCTGAGCGCTCCGCGGATAAGCAACTGAGGCATTGCCGTGATCGCCGGCTGGTCGAGCGGAGGCTGCTCGGAAGGGAGCAGGTCGAAAGTGACTGTTCGAGCGATCGAGGTGAGATTCTTGAGCCGAAGACTGTAGGTGCCTAAGGTGTCGCGAAAGAGAATCCCGTCGGGGTTTTGGAGGGAGACTTCCACGGGACCATAATAGCGGTTGTAATAGTTGGTGCTGCCTCGCACCCAATAGGCTTGGCCCCGCGACACCGGTGTCGTCGAAGCGGTGAAAGACACGACCTCAGAAGGGTTGCTTTCACCCAGGTTGCCACCCGGATAGCGGAAGACCCGTGCCGAATTCTGAAGGGTTTTGGCCAAATCCAAATCTGGCGCAGGAGCCAGGTAGGTCGCAAAGTTGGGGGCCGAGTTGGCCGGCGTGGGGAAACCGAGAAAGTTCAGCCCCGTCGTAGTCCACTGGTAAACGGGAGGTACTGGCCTGCCCTTCACTGTCCAAACGTAATCAGCCGCGGTGCGATTGTTGATCAGATAGGCAGCATTACCCACCAACGTCATCAGCGTGTCCGTGTCGCCGCGAGCACTGGTCCAGACGGCCCATTGATAATTGGCCACCGCGTCGGCGTAAGGAGTGTCAATGAACTGGGCCGTGGAAAAGGTCGGCTTCCAAAGCCAGATCTCGGCCACGGGACCATTGGCGTCGGGCAGGAGCGCATCCAGACTTTGATACGAGGCGTCCACGTGAGTGAAAATGGCATTCCAACCCGGCTTCAGCGTGAAGGATTGCGTGAGCCATTGCGCCCGCGCGGCACCGACCGAGAACATCAGGACGAGAACCAGAAACCACACGGTTGGCTTTGATCGGAGAATGGGCCGGGAATTCCTAAGCTGGACCTGGTTGAGTTCATGGCCAATGCGAGGATTTGCACCCGCCGTTTTGCGCAATGAAGCATCCATGGAGGGGGAGGTGCGGGACATCATGACGTTTTTAAAGTGGGAGGAAGCAGGCGAAAGAACCGATTCGAGCAACCAGGACGCAACTTCGCGCGCGACAGCGGCTTTCCTCAACACTAGGTAACTGGAACTCATTTCCTGCATGAGGACACACCAAAAGGTATGCAGGCTGGTCTGCAAAAGGAGGAAACGCTTTCAAAACGCAGGAGACTAGGCAGATATTAAAGCTGACGCAACAAATTTGTACTTTTTGCGTTCCGGGATTTGGGTGAGTGAAAGAAAGTAGCTTTGCTCAGTCAAGCAATGGCCTTTACTTGTAGAAAAATCAATGGAGTAAACACGATCCCAGCATGGCCAGCCAATTCATTTGCTGAAGACGTTTGTCGATCAGACAACCTTTGTGGGAAGCTCTTACTGGGCGGCCAACTGGATTGCACTTGGGACCGACAAAGGTCAAGCCGCTAAGCTAATGAGGGGCGCATAAACCTCTACGGCCTTCAAAGGCGTCTACCTTTACCCGTTGAATCGCTGTTTGCGTCATCCGCTGACCCAACCGGAGGCAGAGGCAACGAAATGATTCCACGATTTCAAGCTTTGACGGGTTCGATGGTGGTTGGCGTGGCGGCAGGAGCCGCAGCCGTTTTGGCGGTTTCAGTTGAAGAAGCAGGCGCAGCCGGTTGAGCGGTTGCAGGTGCGGCGATCTTCCACGGGACCTCGTAAATCTTAATCGCTTGTTTGATACCTTTGACCGTGGTGGCGGGCAAGGCCACGCAGGTGGCGGCCAATTCTGGATCGTGCTTTTTCAGTTCCAGAAACGTGTTGTCACTGATGATAATGCGGCCGCGTCCGGAAACGCCTTCCAACCGGCTCGCCATATTCACTTCAAGGCCGAAAACCGTGTAGTTAATGATGTTTCGCATGGAGCCCATCATGCCGACGGTCATTGGACCGGTATTGATGCCGCTGCCTAAAGTGAGCAGGGGCAGCATGGGCAAAGGCTCCTCGTTTTTGGCGACGCGCTGAGCGTTCTCCTGTTCGCGGCGCTTGTTTTCCGCCGCGCGCTCCTGGTTGAGCGCGTAGATGGCTCGCTGCGCATCGATCGCACAACGAACACAATAAGCCGCATGTTTTTCGTTGCTTCCCGGAGCGCCCCAGAATGCCATGACGCAATCTCCAATGTATTTATCCAACGTGCCTTTGTGCTTGAGAATCGTGTCGGAAATCGCGCTCAGGTAAAGATTGACGGTGCTCAACGTCTCCGCGGCCACTTTGTCGAAATGCGCCTCGGCTTCCTTGCCGATCAAATTATGTCGCCGGACATACTCGACCGCGTTGGCGTGACTGACATCGGTGAATTCAGTGAAGCCGCGGACATCGGCGAAAAAGACGGTCAAATTGCGGCGCATGCCACCCAGGGAAAGCGTTTCTGCGCTGAGCAGTTCGTTGACGACGTCGGGGGAAACCAGCTTGCTGAAGACCTGTTTGACGTGACGCCGTTCCTGTTGCTCGAAGATGGCGCGATAAGTGACCAGACCAATGTAGTTCAACACAATGGCCAACACGGGAAAAACCAACGGCAGCCAATATCGGATTGAGATGAACAAATAAAAGGAGAGGCAGACATAAGCCACCAGAACGAGCAAAATCGTCAAGGAGGCCAGGTTCACGCGCAATTCCCAGGTGATCATCGCGGCGAGGAAGCCCAACAGCACAATCAGTAGAATCTCGAGCCGGTTGGAGGCCGGTTGCAAAAAACGGTTCAGCAAGATTGTGTTGGCAATATTCCAATAACGGCTCACCAGAAACGAGTCCTTGGCCAGCGGTGTCGCGCCGCGGTCCGTAAGATTATTGCCGGTGGCATTGGATCCCACGACCACCAGTTTGCCGGCCCAGCGATTGGTTTGAATCGAGTTTTCGCCGAGCTCGCGCGCTTTCGCTATCACAGCGTCCAGTTCGCCTTTTTCACGGAGATAATCCAGTCGAAGAATGTCCTCGAATAATTCAGCCTCCAATTTCGGATCTTTCGGGCCGATGCTCCAATCGATGTAAAAGTAGCCGTGTTCGTCTGTTTGAATCGTCCGCTGCACGCCGTTCGGGCCGCGCAGAATAATTTCCCGAGGATGAATTTCCGGATTTTCCAGGTCGAGCTTGAGCGCATAGGCTGCCAGGGCGATCCCAAGGTTCCAGATGCGGGGCTCACGAAACGGGAATTGCGGAGTGGGGCTCGGCTCGCCGGTCAAGTCTTCCATATCCATCGAACCATCGGCTTTCAACAGCACCTCAAAATCCCCAATAGTCGGATCGGTGGAAGGGATCACAATACGCGTCTTGCCAATGGAGGCTGCCGAAAGATCGAGTTTCAGCAACTCAACCCGCTCCATGATGGCCGGATGCCACTCCTTGGGATACTGCTGAAATGCTTTCACCCGGCGCAACACCCCGTCGGAATCCTTTTCAGCTTCCGCATCGCCCATTGTCCAGGCGTTGGTGCGAAACAAATCCGGTGGCATCTGATCGCCACTGGCCGCAAGAATCACATTCCCCGCCTCACGCAAATAGTGCGCAAAAAATCCGTCCGGAGTGAGCAATTCGCCGTCGGGCAATTTGCACTCAAACTTATCGTGATCGGGACGCAACTCCCCAAAAATCACGTCAATCCCCACTGCAATCGCTCCTTGCGTTTTCAATTCGCGAATCAGTTTGCCGTAAACATCTTTTGGCCAAAGCAGACCATACTGAACGCCGAGTTCGCCCGAAAGGAGCGCGTCAATAGACCTATCGCTGATTGCAACGAAACCCAAGCCGGGCATTCCCACATCAGATGCAACCTGCTGGGAAAAGAGGCTGGCGGCGCGCACGCGCCAGTCATAAGTCATCCATTTTAATCTCTGAAAAAAATCCGCTTTCGAATGTCCGGGGTGTTCAGGGTCAGGGAAAAGTCGAGGCAACGCTTGAGCAAAGCACATCAAAAGCACGACACTGATCGCGATCAAGGAGGGAACAATCTTGATGGCTTTGAGCTTCACGCAGGCGCAGTTAAACAAAAAACCCAGAGCAACTCAAGTTTGCTCTGGGTTTTGGTGCGAAATTTATTTCACGCTTAACCTCCGGTTCCACCGGCGGCACCCGTCACGGGTGACGGTGGCGGCGGTTCAGGAGGCGGCACCGTGGGCGGCGGAGCGGTCGGCGGAGTCACGACTACCGGTGGTGTCACTGGAGGCGGTGCAGTAGGAGGTGCTACTGGAGGCGGTGCAACAGGCGGAGGCAGGACGGTGCCGGGATCGACTGGAGGAGCACCTGGTGGCTCTGGGTTAGGATTCGTCGTGGGCGAACCAGCCGGCGGTGGAGGAGCCGGAGTGGTCGAGTAGACTACCAACACAGTAGACACATCTGCTGCCTGTGCATTTAAGGCTTGCGCGCTTGGGAGAGAGGCTGTAGCGACCAACTGTGCTTGCTGGTTTGGAGCGGTAGGGGGACTGGCAGTTTGCCCAGCGTTAACAGTGACCGTTTGAGGTTGGCCTCCTCCAACTCCAACGAAGGTGACCACCACGATACCCGAGATTACAGTCACGGCACCATTCGAAGCGATCGAGTACTCCGTTCCTCGAATAGCCGCAACGCCGACTGGAGTCTCCACTTCATACTTGGAAGCTGCAGCGAGTTTTTTAACATTCCCCATGATGCGCCCGTTCTTCAGATTGAGATCGGTTTCGATCACGGGTTCGGTTCCGGAGCGATCGATGTCCAGTTTGTCCACACCGAGTTGCGACTGTTCAGTGACACGGACGACCGGGCCGTTATCACCCAGGAACAAATCGACTTGGGCTTTTTCGCCGGTCCGAATCAGCGTTCCAGGTTTATAAATCTGGCCGACTTTTGCTCCGCGCCAGGTGGTGCCGTTATCGACCGAAAAAGCTGCTGTGCCGCGCACGGCGCGCACGACCGCTTTATTGACTTCAGCTTGAGCCTCCGGAGAGGAAAGGAACGCACCCGCAGCAGCCAACATCCCGAGCACAAGGGGTTTTAAAAAACTTCCGAAAGGTTTCATAGATTTGCTCCTAAGTGTTCAGTCGTCATTTCAAGAATTTGGCCCAGTCTAAAAATTCCGTCCTAAATGTCAATGGCATAATTCTTTACGCGCCCGTTTTTTGGACAGAAAACATGCGGAGGATGGTGCCAGATCGGGCGCAGGGAAGAAAAGCTTATTTTACGGCCCGTTCCATAGCGAGTCGTTCTTCCACCGCCGGAAGGTAGGTCAGGACCAATTCGTTGTTCCAAAGCAGCGCTCGCGACCGTTCAAACCAACGTTTGGCCCGATGAAAATCGCCGTAATGAAAATAATGCCAGCCCATCATGGCCGACATGTAATAGCTGTTCGGATCCAATTGCAATCCACGGTGGAAGTAAGCCGCCGCTTCCGCGTACCGCCCCAACCAATGCAAACACATCCCGTAACGCGCCGGAGCGTAAGGATCGAGCGGGTTCAAAACCATGGCCTTTTCGAACCAGGTCATGGCGCGTTTGGCTTGATCCTGGTAACCCGAATACCGCTCCCAACTGCGCAAGCGCAGATATTCGCCGATCCGATAAGCGGTTTCCCAGTTTTTAGGCTCGACTTGGAATGCCTTCTCGAGCCAAACCAGTTTTTCGGGTTGGTAATCTTTGAATTGGGAAGCTTTTTCGAGAAAAACGTATTCCCGGGCTCGAATCCAGGTTTGCTGCCCCAGATAAATCACGCCGCAAAGGAGAACGATCGTGGCCAAAATTGTGCCCGGCAAACGCGGATTGACCCAGTAGCTTTCCGTGGCGTATCGCAAATGTCCGGTTAAAATCGCCATCAATGTGATCGCGATAATGGCATTGGCGGGAATGTGCATATTGAAATCCACCAGCGAATGCACCGCCAGCGCAATCAATCCGCAAGCCGCTCCCACAACCATGGTCGAGCGTTTGCTCGGCTTTGTATTGAGGTCGTTCTGGCGGCGAACAAATTTCCAGGTCTTCACCACTCCGACGCTCAGCAAGGCGAGCGCGCCGCCAATCAATGCAAGCCCAACCACGCCGTAGTCAACAAGCGTATGCAGATAATCATTGTGAACGTGCTCGGCCCGAAATTGCATCTCGTGAGAGGGCGGACGGTGTCGTCGGAAATGGAAATCAAAGTGGCCCGGACCGCCCCCGAACCAGAAATGCGTTCGCCAGATGTCAGTCGCGCTTTCCCAGATGTAAACGCGAATATCGGCAATGCGCCCCGATTCGGTGTAAATCGCCTGCACGCGGCGCTGGGCTTGAAACGCTTTGTTGACGAAAAAGTATCCGCCCGCAACCACGAGCACAAAAAACACAATGGCCGGAATGCGATGGCCGCGTTGTGTGAGCACAACTCCAAAAAACACAAGCAATCCCGCCGCCGCCGAAACCCAACCGGCGCGCGAAAGCGTGACGCCGAGTCCGGCAAGAATCACCAGGGCGGCGTAGCCCAAAAGAACTTTCATCACCGGTTTGTCGCGTCCGAGAAAGAGCAATGCCAGCGCGAGTGGAAGCACCATCTCGAGCAATCCTGCGAGGTGATTGGGACAAATGTAAGTTCCGGAACCGCGCCCTGTATAGTTTGAGGGACGAATGAAGTGCCAAACTTTTTCCGACCCGGTGAGGAATTGGTAGAGCGCATAAACGGAGATCGCCATCGCCAGGAAGACCAGCACTTTGCTGATAAGTTGAACCGATTCCTGGCGATTCAAATTGTCGAGAATGGCTCCAAAAAGAAATGCGTAAATCAAAATGCGGATCAACTCCTGCCGCGCCACATATTCGATATCGGCATACTGGTACCGCACAATGGCATATCCGACAAAAGCGAGCACCGCCCAGTAAATGGGAGGCCAAAGAAAACGATAACTTGTCCGCACCCAAAATCGGATGATCCAAAGCACGAGGACCAAAACCGTGAGGCCTTGAATGATGAGGAATTCCAGCGTGCGCACCGCGCCGGTAGCCAGGGGCCCGAAAACAAGAATCGTCAGAACCAACCCGAGAATGCCGCGCTCACACCAGAGATCCAGTTTCTCGCGGTCCATGCGATGGGTCAGACAATGCGGAATGCCTGAAGATGCTTTCGCGCCTCCGGAACAGCCCCAGCAAGCGCGGTCGATATCTCCACGTGGACTGTCCCGTTCATGAGAGAAATTGTCGGGGATCGGTAATGCGCCCGGTCAACGCACTCGCGGCCACCGTCGCGGGCGACGCCAGAAAAACTTGCGATTCCTTATGGCCCATGCGGCCGGGGAAATTGCGATTGGTGGCGCTGATGCATTTCATCGGCGTGTTCATTCGGCCGAAGGTATCCACGGGTCCTCCCAAACAAGCGGCGCAACCAGCATTCTCCGTCATTTGCACTCCGGCATCGACGAGGATTTCCCAGATGGTTTTTCCACCCCAACGCGTGCTTTGGAGATCGTGCACGATTTCCGGAGTGGCCGGCACGCCAAACGTGTCTATCGCAACATGCCGGCCTTGCAACACGCGGGCGAACTCGACGAAGTCGCTCGTTTTTCCACCGGTGCAGGATCCCACATAAGCGCGGTCCAGCTTGATGTTTTCGAGTTCCTTCGCGCGCTTGCGCTGACCGGGATCTGGATGGCAAGCCACCGTGGGCTCGAGTTCATCGAGATGCACGACCAATTCGTAAACAAATTTCTGATCGGCGTCCGGTTCCACCGGGTTATACGTGGACTTGGTGCCGTTCAAGCGCGTGCGCGCTTCGACGTATTCCGCCGTGCGCGCGTCAAAAGGGAAAATGCCATTCTTACCGCCGGCTTCAATCGCCATGTTGGCGATGGTCATCCGATCGTCCATGGCGAGGCTGGCCACGCCTGGGCCGTCGAATTGCATCGCGCGATAGGTGGCGCCATCAAATCCGATTTCGCCGATGATGTGGAGAATGATGTCTTTCGCCATGACTCCGGGTTGAAGCTTGCCTTCGAGCCGGAAATGCATGGTTTCGGGAACTTTGAGGAGCAGTTTGCCGGTGCCCATCACGAATCCCGCGTCCGTATTGCCAATGCCGGTGGCAAATTCGTTGAACGCGCCAGCCATGCATGTGTGGGAATCAGTGCCAAACAGAACTTCGCCGGGACGCGTGTGGCCTTTTTGCGGAAGCGCCGTGTGGCAGACACCGGCATAGTGAGATCCATACTGCCGCTGCAACATCCCTTTGGATGGATCGAATTTCCACGTGCCGGACGGGTCATCGATCACATCGTAAAAGTAAGGAATGCCCTGTTCGCGGACGAACTCGCGCAGGAGATCGACATTTCGATTGGATTTGGAATCGGCGGTGAAAATGTAGTGATCGGGAATGATCACCACGCGCTGGCGGTCCCAGACCTTGGCCTCTTTGCCAAACTCACGTTTAAAAACACCGATGGTGCCCGGGCCGCAGACATCGTGAGTCATGAGGATGTCGGCATTGACCCAGACATTTTCGCCCGCTGCCACTCGCGCTTTACCGGCCGCGCGCGCCAAAACTTTTTCAGTCAACGTCATAAAATCGGGGACAACCTTAGCGTTCACTCAGGAGGACTGCAACAGGCGAATCGGTCTTTTGAAATTGCCGCTTAGCCAAAATGAGGAGTGGTATGCCGCCACACGATTTTGTGGGCTCGATTTGAGTTGCGGCAGAACGCAGCGGACGAAGTGGTGGCGGTGCTCGTTTTTGCGGCCGGTGTTGAGGCGCGCGTTTTGTACAAAAAAAACCGGGTTTCCCGGTCAGAGGGTGACCGCAGAAACCCGGGGAATGTTCAGAATCAGTACTAACTGAGGTCTACGAGGGATATCCGGCTCAAGCCGTACAACACCGGAGCCGAAATTGTTGGGCATTCAAAGAACAAGCGAAACACAAACCCGCGCCCGAAAATCGTTTCGTAAACCGCGAGCAATACGCCATCCTTTGAAAAGAATGTCAAGACAACCGAGCAGGTATTACCGGCGGTGAATTGCAGAATTAGGCGCCGCGGGCGCGGCCGAGCGCCGGTTTTTTTCTTCCGAATCGAGCGCGCGTTCTCCGGGTGGTTTACTGAAAAAACGTGCGCAAAAATGATTTTGAGGAGTTTCCTATTTACAGCGGTGAGGTGCTTGTTAGTATCCGCCTCACAAACATTCCGTCATGAAAAAAATCGAGGCCATCATCAAGCCATTCAAGCTGGAAGACGTCAAAGAAGCCCTCTCCAGCGTGGGCGTTGAAGGCATGACCGTGAATGAAGTCAAAGGCTTCGGCAGGCAAAAGGGCCACACCGAGATTTATCGCGGCAGCGAATACACGGTGGACTTTCTCCCCAAAATCAAAATCGAAGTGGTCCTCTCGGATGGGCAGGTGGCTTCGGCCAT
>JBFMDG010000013.1:0-30490 GCA_040754135.1 Verrucomicrobiota bacterium | reverse complement strand
CGCTTCGATGGCCGTCTCGCCGAATTTGATTTTGCCTCCGGGAATGCCCCACAAGCCGGACCATTTTTGGGTGCGAATCATGAGAACGCGTCCGGCCGAATCAAAAACAAGCGCGCCCACGGTCGTGACCGGAATGGCATCCGGCGCGGCCTGGCCAAAGCCGCGCGCCGGTTGGAAATGCCATTGATGGCGTTCGAGGAGTTCTCCCAATTCTCCGAGATGCTCGACGATCAAGTCGGGCTGAGCGGCGCGCAACTGTTCGAGCCGGTTGTAACCGGTCAATACCGCGCAAGAATAAATGCCGCCATGGCGCGCCGTTTCGATGTCATGCTCCATATCTCCGATGAAGAGGGTTTCGCGGGGTGAAAGATCGTTTTCGGCAAGGATATCGTGAATGCGCGCTTTCTTGTCGATGACTTCGAGATAGGGCCGGTCGAGATACTGATGAAAACCGGTTGCCTCAGCCTGCCTTGCGAAATGTTCGCGATGGATGGTGCTCAGGAGAAACGTGCGCACACCGCGTTGTCGGCAAGCTTGCAGAAAGGAACGCGCGTGAGGCAACTCGATCACGTCGTCCTGGCAAATGCGAAAATGTCCATGAAACCAGCGTTCGAGCTGATCCTGCGGGATGTGGGGCGTGTAGCGCGCGTAGAATTTAGTGAACGGCAAGCAGAACTCCGCGCGGAAACGGTCGAGCGACAATTCATCAAGGCCGGCCTGGCGGAAAACGTAATTGGTCGCTTTCCAGACCGCCGGCAGATCATCCACTAGCGTTCCCGACCAATCGAAAATGATATTGCGGAGCATGGCGCACAACTTACGGCAAACCCCGCATGCGGCAATCAGAAAGCGGCAATCAGACAGCGCCCTCAGAAAGCAGCGTCTGTCGCGGTCGGTTCAAAGCCTTCGTTCTGCTGTGGCGCCAATCCCAGATCTTCGTAAATCGCCGCATTGATGGCGCGGGCACGCTGTTGATGCTTGCGCTCGCCCGGCTGGCCGTTGCACACCCAGGCCACGACCAACTCATGTTTCGGATCAGCAAACGCGCAGGAGGATTGGGAACCGCTATGTCCGAAAGTATCGTCAGAGGCATAAGGTCCGTAGCCATAGGGAACGGTGAGGGGGCCATAACAATTCGAGTTCAGAATGAAACCGAGGCCCCAATCCAATCGATGCAGAAACGTGTGATCGAACATGCCGACGCGTTGCCGGCTGACTAGCGCACGCACGGTTTCCGGTCGCAGCACTGCCGTGGTCCGGCGCGGCGATCGGCCTCCGTTCAAGAGCATTTCATAAAAAAGCGCCAGTTCGCGGCAAGGGCCTCGCGCCCCGCTCCCCGGCTGAACTGCGCTCCGCTCATTCATGACATTGGCCGAGGTGCCGGCGGGCGTGGCATGAGCCGTCCGGAAAATTTCTGCGAGACGCTCCCCATACCTCGCCGCGGACGCCGGAGGAAGCGCCAGCCACGAATCCATCATCCCGAGCGGAACGCAAATCTCGTCGCGAACAAACTGATCGATCGGGCGGCCGTCGATGCGCCGCACTATTTCGCCGAGGACAAACCAACTGGCGTTGATGTGATAGCCGGCCTTTTTGCCGGGCGCCCAATCTGATTCCAATGGCGTTTGGCAAATCGCGCGCAACGTTTCCTGCCAATCCAGGTTTTCATCAATTTTATCTGCGGAACGGAATCCGCCGGTATGCGTCAGGAGATGAAAAATGGTGACCGCGCCTTTCTTCCCCTGAGCAAATTCTGGAAGGTGCCGCGCCACCAGATCATGCCACTCGACCAGGCCCTTCTCCTGCAATTGCGCAATGGCGACGGCCGTCAAAGGCTTGCCGGCGGAAAGCCACGGCAGCAAGAAATCTTCTCGCATGGCCATGCCCGGTCGAGCTTCTCCGACGGCCAGATCCGCAATCACCTCTCCGGCGCGCGCAACAAATATCTGCGCCCCGAGGTGCATGCCTTGATCTCGATAAGAGGCCAGAGCCGCCAGGGTTTTTGGCAACACAGTCGTCACGCTCTCATCAAATCACATTTTTCAAAATCGAAAATGCCGGATTGACCTGCATCAATGATTCTCTCGCAGTTCGAGGATAAACGCTGTCTGGTATGCGCAACTTCAGTCGTCGCGGACGGGGTTCCTCATCCGAACCAAAACTCCCATCAAAGTCGAATCGCGTTTTTTTTCGAGAGATCCACTTCATTGTGTTCCTCGCAGGCACGCTGCTCGTTTCCGCTTTCGCCGCTGATCGTGCCGGCTTGAATTTCGTCGGCCAGCCCGCTTTTGTGCCGCAACCGATTTCTTCGCTCGATACCGTCGGGTGGGTGCCGCAACGATTTTGGAACAATGGTTTCGGAGCCTTTGGCACGAGCGACCTCGACATGGACAGCGGTGACAGCATGTCGGTGCATATCAGCGGATTCACCGCCTCCTGGAATGCGCCTGGGACGCACGTGACCGATACGGGCGGCTTGATGGGCACATTCATCAACAGCGGCAATGATCCAGGTTCGGAAGCTGTCGTGGAAGTTCGTGGCGTGCCGGAGAAGTTTCGCTCCGAACGATACGCCGTCGTGGTTTATTTCGGCGGCGGATTGCGGTTCGGAGGAATGGCCCAACGCGTCACGAAGGTGGCGCTGACCGCCAACGCGATTGGCCAGCGCACCTTGTATGGATTGACCAAAGATGCGGGGACATCGGATTGGACGATCATTCCTGCGAGCAGCACCGCTGATCGCGGTCTCCTGACTCCAGCGGGGAACGTGATGGTATTCACAGGCCTCGAAGATGAAACGTTCACGCTCACCGTCACGGCCGGAACGACAACCGAAGAGCCGCCGATCGGCGTTTTGAACGCTTTTCAAATTGTGCCGATGAATGCGCTGCCTCAAATGCCTGAGCCCCCCGTCATTGGCGGAACCCTTTCCGCGACCGGGACTGTTGGCACTGCTTTCAATTATGTGATCGCCGCCAGTGCTGCGCCGACTTCCTATCAAGCGGACGGGCTTCCGTTCGGGTTAACGATCGAAACATCCACCGGTTTGATCGGCGGCACGCCCATGGAAGCGGGGCAATTCTCGGTGACATTAACGGCGCGCAATGGTGAGGGCGCTGGGTTGGCTACTTTGAATTTGACGATCCATCCGGCGCCACTGCTCGCAGAATATGAACTTTTAGAAGTAGGAAGCTTCACCGGAGAGACGCGCCCGACCGATTTGAATGACTTGGGCCAGGTGGTTGGCTATGGCAAACAGAATGAAAGCGGCGCCACCAAGGCTTTTCTGTTTTCCGGCAGCTTCAGCGAAATCGTGGTGCCGGGCGCGATTGGCGCGGCCGCTTCAGCCATCAACAACGCCGGGCAGATTGTCGGCTCTTATACAGATGCAAATGGCAAGGCTTTCGCCGTCGAACTGAGCGCGGCGAGCCCCGCGCCGTTGATCTCCTCGACCTTCAACAGCGTCGCAACGGACATCAATGAAAATGGCGAGGTGATCGGTTTTACCGAGCGCAACGGTGGCGAAGGATTTTTTCTCCGCGGCAACACGCGATATGATCTTTTGGCCGGCCTGCAATTCAATCTGACGATTCCACACCGGTTGAACGAGCGCGCCGACGTGGTTGGAATGCAGCGATTATCGTCCGGAACCTACCCGTATCATGCCGTGGTTTGGTCCGGCGTTTCCAATGAACCCATGCTCAATCCCACCGACATTGGTCATCCCGGCTTTTTCCCGACCGGCTCTTCTGTTCTGGATCCGACGAATGACAGCGTCGCTCTTCACGTGAACAATCGCGGCCAGGTCGTCGGCACCGCCGCCGTGACGCATAACATTTATCATGCGTTTTTATTCGAGAATGGCGCGATGCTGGATCTCGGAGTTCTTCCCGGTTTTACATCCTCGCAAGCGCTTGCCATCAATGACGCGGAGGAAATCGTCGGCAGCGCAAATGAAACAATTTCCGGCGGCGGCGGTCAGGATCGGGCTTTTCTCTGGACACGTGCGAGCGGCATGCGCGATCTGAACAGTTTAATCGCACCCGACTCGGGCTGGATACTGTTGCAAGCCATCGCCATCAATGCTCGCGGCCAGATCGCCGCCATCGGACAGCGCGACGGATCAAAACGGCCCGTCCTGCTTTCACCCCGAAAGCTGCGTCCAGCGCTCCTGCGGAATCTTGAAACGCAGACGGTAACTAAAGGTGCTGCGCTGACACTTTCCGTGGTCGCGATCGGCACCGGAGATCTTGTGTATCAATGGCGACATAACGGTTCCGTGATTTCCGGCGCGACCGATTCCGCTTTGGTGATTGCGGACGTGCAACTAGCGAACGCCGGCCGTTACTCGGTCGTCATTTCGGACGCTGCCGGCACACTCACGAGCAAGGAAGTTTTGATCACGGTGCTGGCGGCGCCGGAAATCGAAACGCCACCCCTCGAACAAACGGTGTTGGCGGGGGATCCGGTGCGACTCGAAGTGCGCGCCACCGGCACTCTACCGCTCGAATACCAATGGCAGCGAGACGAAAAAGACCTTCCGGGCGCAACTACCGAGGTGCTGGAAATTGCCAACGCGCAATTGGAACATGAAGGCAACTACCGCGTCGTGATCCGCAGCCATTTGGGCTCTGTCACAAGTGATGCGGTCAAAATCAATGTTTTAATCCAACCGAAGACCAGCATCGCGACCTACGCAGGCATCACGATTGAAGGTCAAATTGGGCGCGCGTATCGCATCGATCGCACAGAGAACCCGGCGGATCCTTCAAGCTGGCAGCCGCTCACAACGCTCACCTTAACAAACCGCACGCAGATCTTCTTCGACCTTGAATCACCGGCGATGCCGAAGCGATTCTATCGCGCCGTGGTGCAGAAATGATGGGTCGGCGTTGAACCGGTCAGAACCTTTCTCCGTTCGAATTCCAAATTTGCCCGAGCGTCCGCCGCATTTTGGACTGCGCCGGCAGAACGCAGTGGCGACGGCGCTTTGGCCTTGGCCAGGCGAGTGGGTAATATCCAGTGCGTTGGGAAGTGGCCAAAGCGGTGTCGCGCTGACGCTTTGCCATCGCACTCCAAAATGAGCTTTGCCTTCGCCACGCGCGTCTCCAAATCCGCTGCGGCATTAGTGCAGGCGTAATCGCCTGAAGGTCCTGCGGCGTCTCCCCGCCAGTGACGGCTACGCGGCGTGCGGACTGTTTCCGGCCGGCCGCATTATGGGCTGCGCCGGCAGAACGCACTGGCGACGGCGCTTTGGCCTTCGCCACGCGTGTAAGTAAATCCTGAGCGTTGGCAGTTGGCCAAAGCTGTGTCTCGCTGACGCTTTGCCACCGCACTCCAAAATGATCCGTCGCCGCGCGCCGCCGTCTGCAAATCACGTTTGGGATTGAATCGCTCAGTTCGCACTTTAAGCTGCGCGGCAGCGTAAACCATCATGAAAAAAACAATCTGTTCCTTATGGCTGCTTTCCCTTTCGATCATGGCACAACCCAAAGAAACTTTTCCGCTCTGGCCGGGAGAACCGCCGGGCGCGCTCGGCCAGGCCGACAAAGACATTCCGACGCTGACTCCCTTCTGGCCTGAAACCCCCAATGGCACCGGCGCATCGATTGTGGTTTGTCCCGGCGGCGGTTACGGCGGTTTGGCGCAGCATGAAGGAAAAGATTACGCGCTCTGGCTCAATCAAAACGGCATTGCCGCGTTCGTGTTGAAATACCGCCTCGGCTCGGGCGGTTACCGGCATCCCGTCATGCTCCAGGATGTGGCACGCGCCATCCGACTTGTTCGCGCTCGCGCTTCCGAATGGAACCTGAACCCCAATCGCATCGGAGTCATGGGCTCTTCGGCCGGCGGTCATCTCGCCTCGACCATTCTGACTCACTTCGACCAGGGCAAATCGGATCATCCCGATCCGATTGAACGGCAGAGTTCGCGGCCTGATCTGGGAATACTTTGTTACCCGGTCATCACCATGAAACCGCCCTTCACTCATCAAGGATCGAGAAACAATTTGCTCGGCCAGGAACCTTCTGAAGCGCTCGTGGAGCTGCTTTCGAACGAAACTCAGGTGACCGCCCAAACGCCGCCCACTTTTTTATGGCATACCGTCGAAGACAAAGCGGTGCCGGTGGAGAACAGCCTGCAATTCGCCGCGGCGCTGCGCAAAGCCGGCGTCCCCTTTGACCTGCACCTTTATCAGCAAGGGCGGCATGGGCTCGGATTGGCGGACAAGCCTCCATTTGCCAATGCGCATCCCTGGGCACGCGACTGTCTGTTCTGGTTGAAGACACATAATTTTCAGCCCTAACCTGAATCTTTGCTTCCTTTCTCGCCCTTCTCTATTGGATCGATGTTGAGCAGAAAACTCAGCACGGTTCGAGCGCGCGGAGATTCATGGAAATTTTATGGCGATTTACAAAGCTCCGGGGACTCTGTAATTGTGAGCGCCGCGCGGTCCACCAAACATAAACCTTAAATCAAGTGAAAGGATATCTATGATGCTCGTCATCGTTCTCGTGGTGGTTCTGGCAGTGCTGGGGCTCGTGGCAGCGATCATCGGCGCTTACAACAAACTTGTGACGCTGCGCAATCGCTACAAAAACGCTTACGCCCAAATCGATGTTCAGCTCAAACGGCGCTACGATCTCATCCCCAATCTGGTCGAGACCGCCAAAGGTTATTTGAAACATGAACGCGGCACACTCGAGGAAGTAATCAAAGCTCGCAACGCCGCTTTCACCGCCAGCACCAAAGCCGCCCAATCTCCGGGCGAATCCACCGCCATGAAGATTCTTTCCTCAGCCGAATCGGTCCTGACCGGATCGCTCGGCCGCTTGCTGGCCGTCGCCGAAGCCTATCCGGATTTGAAGGCCAATCAGACCATGTCGCAATTGATGGAGGAGTTGACCTCGACAGAAAACAAAGTGGCGTTTGCGCGCCAGGCCTACAACGATTCGGTGATGGGCTATAACACCGCGCGTGAAACATTCCCGAGCAATCTGATCGCAAACACCTTTAATTTTCAGGCGGCTGAATTGTTTGTGGTGGAAAAACCGGAAGAGAAAGAGGCGCCCAAAGTCTCCTTCTCCTGAACCACAGGCTTTCGGCCTGTGGTCAGAGTCGAGACTCTTGATTGAGTTGCGCCTCGAACCGACACTCCTTCCCACCCCGTCCTCATGGATTTTTTCGAACGCCAGGAACGCGCGCGCCGGAAAACGAAATGGCTCGTTGTTTATTTTCTCCTCGCCGTGGTCCTGATCACGGCCGCGGTTTATCCGGCGGCGTGGCTCATGGTCGCTCTCTCGAGCAAAGGCCGGCAGCCGGTTCCGTTCTGGAATCCGGAAATGTTAGGCGCGATTTCGGCCGTCACACTCGGGATTATCGGTATCGGCAGTCTCTTTAAAATATGGCAATTGAAAAGCGGCGGAGCGGCCGTTGCCACCGCGCTGGGCGGCGAACCGATCGACCTGAACACGACCGATCCCGACCAGCGCAAGCTGCTCAATGTCGTCGAAGAAATGGCCATCGCTTCCGGCACCGCCGTGCCTCAACTCTTCCTCCTCGAAGACGAAGCGGGCATCAATGCGTTCGCCGCTGGACATTCCCGTGACGACGTTGCCATTGGAGTGACGCGCGGCGCTTTGACCCATTTAACGCGCGACGAATTGCAAGGAGTCATCGCGCATGAGTTCAGCCACATATTGAATGGCGACATGCGGTTGAACCTGCGCTTGATGGGTTTCGTACATGGCATTCTCTGCCTCGCCCTCGTCGGGCAGGTGCTGATGCGCTCGCATTCGCGCGGGAGCAGCCGGCGAAATTCCGGCGTCGGCCTGATCCTGCTGGGTGTCGCGCTGTTCCTCATTGGCTACATCGGTGTTTTTTTTGGCCGGCTCATCAAGAGTGCGGTGTCGCGCCAGAGGGAGTTTTTGGCGGACGCGGCGGCGGTTCAATTCACGCGCAATCCGAGCGGGCTGGCCGGCGCGTTGAAAAAAATTGGTGGGCTGAGTTATGGTTCGCGGCTGGCCGCCGCCAATGCGGAAGAGGCCAGCCATCTTTTCTTCGGCAATGGAATGAGAGAATCCTGGGTTGGATTGCTATCCACTCATCCGCCATTGCTGGATCGCATTCGGGAGCTCGAACCATCGTTCGATGGCACTTATCCAAAAATCAAATTGGCCGAGCCACAACGTCCGCCGCCGGTGACCCGCGAAACGGCGCCAGCCCCCGCGCGCCGCCGCCTGCCAGTGTTGCCCCAGGTATTTGCGGTGGCCGCTGGAGAGACTCTGGCGCAGCTGACGGAAGGGCCCAGCGCCGCTCATCTCGCGTATGCCGCGGCTTTGCAGGAACAATTGCCCGAACCGCTCGAGCGCGCCGCTCGCGAAACTTTTGGGGCCACGGCGCTGGTTTATGCGCTGCTCCTCAGCCGCGACGCGGCGGTACAATCACGGCAATGGACTCATCTGAAATGCGAACTGGGTGAAGGCACTCTGACCGAAACGCAACGGCTTTTTGGAAATGTCACAGCGCTTCCGGCGCCCATGCGATTGCCTCTGATTGATCTGGCGGTTCCGGCCTTGCGCCAGTTGTCGGCTTCTCAATACGTACAGTTCAAAAACTGCCTCAAGCAATTGATCGAAGCGGATCGATCGATCGATCTGTTCGAGTATGCCTTGCAAAAAGTCGTGCGCCGGCACCTCGATCCGCACTTTGAAAAAGCCCCGCGTTCGATCGTTCAGTATTACGCCATCAAAGCCGTGCAAAAGGAGGTCCGCATTCTTTTATCCGGTCTGGCGCACATCGGCCATTCGGACGCGCCAGGCCGCGATGAAGCTTTCGCCAATGGCGCCGCCGCTTTGCAAATCCCGGAAAGTTCCACCTGGACGATGCTGCCTTTCGCGGAATGCAACCTTTCGCAAATCGATCGCGCGCTCGATGCCATGAACGCACTGACGCCACCGTTGAAAAAGAAAGTGCTCGAGGCCTGCGCCTATACCGTCGCGACGGATGGCGCCATTCAAACGCGCGAAGCGGAACTGCTCCGCGCCATCGGTGACACGCTCGACTGTCCGTTGCCGCCGTTCATTTACGTCACGCCGGGAGCTGCGTAATCCGAAGTTCGAGGCGCGAGGAGGTTTGATTGGTTTCTTATTCGGCGGCTTCCGCTTTCGAATCACGCGTCATCAAATCGCGAACCGCTTGCGCGACATCTTTGTCCTCGTACAGCATCGCGTAAACTTCATCGATGATGGGAGTGCTGACGCCGACTTTTCGCGCCAGTTGAAATGCGGATTGCGCGGTGGGCAAACCTTCGGCGACAGTGGCGGTGCTGGCGAGAATGTCGGAGAGGCGTTCGCCGCGCCCGAGCCGCTCCCCCAAACTCCGGTTCCGGCTCAGTTTTGAAAAGCAGGTCACGGTCAAATCACCGAGCCCGCTCAGCCCGGCGAAGGTTTCGGCTTGCGCGCCACACGCCACGCCCAATCGCCTGATCTCCACGATGCCGCGTGTGATCAATGCGGCTTTCGAATTATCGCCAAACCCGAGGCCATCGCCCACGCCGGCGGCAATGGCAATCACATTTTTCAAAGCGCCGCCCATTTCCACGCCGAGCAAGTCGGTGCTGGTATAAACGCGGAAAGACGGGCAATGAAACAACCCCTGGACGATTTGCGCGGTGTCTGGATCTGCACTCGCCGCCACACAGGCGGTGGGGATATCCCGCGCCACTTCAGAGGCAAAGGTAGGACCAGACAAAGCCGCCGCTCGCGCCGATGGAGCGGTATCGAGCAACAAACCCGACATGGTCAATCCGGTGTTGTGTTCGATTCCTTTTGTCACGCTCACCACCACGTGTCCAAAGGAAGCGAGGCATTGCTGCGTCACCTCTCGAAACGCTTTCGACGGCACAGCCACCACCACGCCATCGGCGTCTGCGACGGCTTTGTTTGCGTCGGTCTCGAAGATCCAATCGCCGGGGAGCAGCACGCTCGGCAAATAACGGGCGTTGCATTGTGCGAGCCGCACTTCGCTTAAATGCGCGGGATCATGTCCCCAGAGCGTCACGCGATGTCCGCCCAGGGAAAGCAAGCGCGCGAGAGCGGTTCCCCAGGCTCCGGCGCCAAGGACTGTTACGTTCATGTGGCGGAGGCGGAGGGCTTTTTGAATTGAATGCGATTCTCGGTCCCGTCGAGTAACCGCCGGATGTTCGATTTGTGTTTATAGATCGCCAGGGCGCCCATCGCTGCGGTGACGCCGATGATTTCGGTGCTGTTGCCCGCCAGCCAGGCCGCGAATGGCAGGAAAAAAGCCGCGGCGATCGAAGCCACGGAAACGTAGCGCGTCGTGAAGAAAAGCAGAATCCAAATGCTCAAAACGATGGCCAGGGCCAAAGGAACGAGCGCCAGCAACACGCCGGCGGAAGTGGCGATCCCTTTGCCACCTTTGAAATAAAGCCAGACCGTGTAGTTGTGGCCGAGAATGGCGGCGATGCCTGCGATGATGGCGTGATATTCCGCCGGTCCTGAGCCGAAAGCGATCATCCGGCAAGCAACGAATCCTTTGAGCGCGTCCACCAGCAACACTCCAATGCCGGCGGTCTTGCCGAGAATGCGGAACACGTTGGTTGCTCCAATATTCCCGCTGCCGACGCTGCGGATATCAATGCCTTTCATTTTGGCGACCAGATACCCGGTTGGAATTGATCCAATCAGGTAGGCAACCAACGCTGTGGCCAGATACTGAATGATGTCCACGCCGCAATCTAGGCTGAGGCCATTCGCTCGTTCAAGTGGAATGCACAGACTTTGCAACCGCGCAGGCCCGGGACGCTCATCGATATCTCCGCGATTTCTTTTTCACCCTTGGCTTTGGCGCACGCTGCGTTGGGGTTTTGCAGTTTCGCATTTTCGACTTTTGAGTTTGATCAGCCGGCCTTAGGCTCCGCGCGATGTCATCTCTGTTGAACGTGGCCGTGCTCGGAACCGGTTCCCTCGGGAAAGAACACGCCCGCATTTACGCAGAACTCGCCGCCGCCGGCTTGCTTCATTTTGCAGGGGTGTACGATCTCTCCCCCGAATCCGCGCGCCGAATCGGAGAAAAACTCCGCGTGCCGGTCTTCAGCTCGTTCGCGCAGGCGCTCGATCAATGCGAGGCCTTCAGTGTGGTGACTCCCACCTCGACCCATTTCGACCTGGCGCATCAACTCCTGCGCGCCGGCAAACATGTGCTCGTGGAAAAACCGATGACGGATCGCGCGGAACAGGCGGCGGAATTGGTGCGCGCAGCCCGCGAAAATGGTTGCGTCCTCCAGGTCGGACACGTGGAACGTTTCAATCCCGTGCTCGCCTACCTCGAAAAAATTGCGAGTGAACCCCGCTTCATTGAAGTCCATCGCTTATCCCCTTTCCCGGCACGCAGCACCGACATCGGCGTCGTGCTCGATTTGATGATTCACGATCTGGACGTGGTGCTGGCGCTGGTCAAGTCGCCCATAACCAGTCTCGATGCCGTGGGCATTCCGGTCCTGAGCGCTTCCGAAGATATTGCCAATGCGCGATTGCGCTTTGCCAATGGCTGCGTGGCCAATCTCACGGCCAGCCGCATCAGCCCGGAGCGCATGCGCAAGATTCGCGTGTTCAGCAGCGGACCGGCGACCAGTTACATTTCGCTCGATTACCGGGCGCAGGAAGGATTCATCTATCGCGTGGCATCGGAGGGTGAAACGGAGAGTTCCCTGTTAAAGAAACTGCTGCACGCGAAAGATTCGAGCATTGTCAGCGAATTTGGCGGACGCAAAATTGTGCGCGAACCGGTGCCGATCGAAAAAGACGAGCCGCTGAAACTCGAGTTGAAACATTTTGTCGAATGCGTTCTGGCGCGGCGCACCCCGCTTGTCAGCGGCCAAACCGCAAAAGAAGCGCTCGATCTCGCGTTCGAAATCACGCGACAGATTTCCACCCGCGATTAATCCGAGGCCAATGCAGTTCATGATCATTGCCGGTGAGGCAAGTGGCGACGCCCTCGCAGCCGAACTTGTCGCAGCCCTCCGGCAGGCAGCGGCGGGGCGCGCGGGCGGAAGCCGGCTTCCGGAGTTCTTCGGCGCAGGCGGTCCGCAAATGGCGAAAGCGGGTGTGTCGCTGGCGTTCGATTTGACCGAGCACGCCGTGATCGGGTTGTGGGAGGTGATTCGGAATTACTCGAAGTTCAAGCGGCTTTTCAACGTGCTGCTGCAACTCGCTTGGGAACGGAAACCGGACGCGATCGTGCTGGTCGATTTTTCCGGGTTCAATCGCCGTTTCGCACACGCTGTGCGCCAGCGCATTCGAACGCAATTGGCCGTGGCCGAGTCCTGGAATCCGAGCATCATTCAATACGTTTCCCCGCAAGTTTGGGCGTCGCGTCCCAAGCGCGCCGAACTTCTGGCGCGCGACATCGATTTGCTTTTGGCGATTCTGCCGTTCGAAAAAAAGTGGTATGCGGAACGCGTCCCGCAATTGCGCGTCGAGTTTGTGGGTCATCCGCTGGTGGACCGAGCCGCAAAGGATCGAGCCTCGGCACATGTGCCAGATCCGGCGGAAAACGAGACGCTGGAGCCGCTCGTCATTTTGCTGCCTGGCAGCCGGACGGGAGAATTGAAACGGCATTTGCCAGTAATGATCGAAGCCGCGCGGCGAATTTCTTCGGCGAAAAAAGTGCGCTTCCGTATGGTCCTGCCCAACGAGCGACTGGCCGCGATCGCTCAATCACAACTCCGGAGTGCCGCGCCAGGAATCGATCTGCGCATCGGCAACCCGGGTGAAAGTTTGGCGCAGGCCGCGGTCGCGATCGCTTCCACCGGCACGGTGACACTTGAATGCGCGATTTTCGGCGTCCCCACAGTCGCGCTCTACAAGACCTCATGGCTCACCTATCAAATCGGCCGGCGGTTGGTGACAGTGGATTCGCTCGCGATGCCGAACATTCTTGCGGGGCGGCGGGTCATCCCCGAATTAATCCAGAGTGATGCCACCGCGGCGAATCTTGCCCGCGAAGCTCTCGACCTTTTGAATAATGCCGAACGGCGGGCCGTCGTGAAAACCGGTTTGGCGGAAGTGACGGTCGCCCTGGGTGCGCCGGGGGCCAGTCAACGAGCAGCGCGCGCGATTTTGGATCTGATGCAGACGCGGCATCCGGTCCGCCGAACCGGGCGCGGCTGAAGCCGATTGCCTGGACGGCAACAAATGACTAAATTTCGGCTTGGGTTTGAGGAATCGGTGGCTCAATAATTTCTGCGCTTGAAACAGGCCTGCACAATTCAGCTTCGCGCCGCATGGACGGCGCCCGTTCTCGTTTCCATTTCAATTTTGTTTTTGGTTCTCGCCTCGGCGGCGCGCGCCTCCGAGTCTGCTGAAGGAGCGGGCCTCGAGTTTTTCGAAAAGAAAATCCGGCCGTTGCTGGCCGAACATTGCTACCAATGTCACAGCCGCCAGAGCGAGAAACTGAAGGGCGGCTTGTTTGTGGATTCGCGCGAAGGCCTGCTGCAGGGAGGCGACACCGGTCCAGCCATTGTTCCGGGCGCGCCGGAAAAAAGCCTTCTGATCAAAGCGGTGCGTTATGCCGATCCTGAGCTTCAGATGCCACCGAAGGATAAAAAGCTCAGTCAGGAGCAAATTGCCGATCTGGAAACCTGGGTGCAAATGGGCGCTCCGGACCCGCGCACCGGCCAGGCTGTAGTGCAACCCGAAGCAGAATCAGCTCGAAAGCATTGGGCATTTCAGCCGGTTCGCAAACCGCCGCTGCCCAAGGTGCGCCATGCCCATTGGGGTCAATCGCCAATTGATGCTTTCATCCTCGCCGGCCTCGAAGCGCGCGGACTGCAACCCTCCGCACCCGCGGACAAACGCACGCTCATCCGGCGCGCCAGCTTTGACCTCATCGGACTTCCACCCACACCGGAACAGGTCGAGGAATTCCTGCAGGACAAATCGAAGGACGCTTTCGCGCGCGTCATCGATCGCCTGCTCGGATCGCCGCAGTACGGAGAACGATGGGCTCGTTATTGGCTCGATGTGGCGCGTTACGCCGATACGAAAGGTTATGTGTTCGAAGAGGAGCGCCGTTATCCATACGCCTACACCTACCGGGATTACGTCATTCGCGCCTTTAACGAAGATCTTCCTTACGACCAGTTCATCGTTCAGCAGATCGCCGCCGATCAACTTAACCTGGGCGACGACAAACGCCCGCTTGCCGCTCTCGGTTATCTCACGCTCGGGCGCCGCTTCCTGAACAATCAACCGGATATCATTGATGATCGCATCGACGTGGTGACGCGCGGGTTCATGGGCCTGACAGTGACATGCGCCCGGTGTCACGATCACAAGTATGACCCGATTCCGACCGAGGATTACTATTCGCTCTACGGTGTTTTCGCCAGCACACGCGAGCCGGAGGAAAAGCCGTTGCTGGGCGATAAAGTGCGTCCGATGGGTTACGACGATTACCTCGCGGAGAAAAAAAAGCGCGAGGAGGAATTGAACCGGTTCAAGACGGAGAAGGAGGGGGAAGCGCTGAAGCAATTGCGCGAACGGGCGGGAGATTACCTGCTCGCGGCTTTCGATTCGCAGAAGCTCGACAAGTCCAAAGCCGAAGCGCTGGCGCGCGAACGCAAACTGGATCCGGGCGTGGTGCAAAGGTGGATCACGAAACTCGAATCATGGAGGAAAGAGGGGCATCCTGTGTTCGGCCCCTGGTTTGCGTTTACCGATTTGAGCGAGGCCGACTTCAGCGCAAAGGCGCGGGAACTGGCCTCGCAATGCGCGCCGGGCAGCGGCAGTGTCCTGGCCAAAAACGCGCTGGTCGCCAAAGCGTTTGCTGGAGAACCGCCCGCTTCGATGAAGGAAGTGGCCGAACGCTATGGCAAACTCTTCGCCGTTGTTGAGAAGCAGTGGACCGACCTGACTGCCACCAGTGAAAAGGAGCAGCGCTCCGCTCCAAAGACCTTGCCCGAGCCGGCGGAAGAGGAACTCCGGCTGGTGCTATACGCTGAAGACGCGCCGCCACAACTGCCGGAAAGCGAAGTGGCACGGCTCCTCGATGTCCCAAGCATTCAAAAAGTCCGCGCGCTCCGCCGAAAGGTCGAGGAAGTCGATGCCACGCATCCCGGCGCACCGCCGCGGGCGATGGTGCTGGTGGATCGGGAGAACCCGCATGATCCGAAAGTGTTTGTGAGAGGCAATCCGCAGAACCACGGACGCTCTGTGCCGCGGCAGTTTCTTGGTTTATTGGCGGGGGAAACTCGAAAGCCGTTCCAAAAAGGCAGCGGCCGTCTCGAACTCGCTCAAGCCATCGCCAGCGAGCAGAATCCGCTGACGGCGCGCGTCCTGGTCAATCGAGTGTGGATGTATCATTTCGGCACGCCGCTGGTGCGAACGACCGGCGATTTCGGTTTGCGATCGGAACCGCCCACGCATCCGGAATTGCTCGATTACCTGGCCGCGCGATTCATGGAGGAAGGTTGGTCGATCAAAAAGCTGCACCGCTTGATCATGCTTTCGAGCGCCTATCAGCAGCGCAGCGAAGAACGCCCTGAAGCCGCCAGCATTGACAATGCGAACGCACTTTACTGGCGCATGAACCGGCGCCGGCTCGACTTCGAAGCATTCCGGGACACTTTGCTCGAAGTTTCCGGTAAAATCGATTACGCCGCCGGCGGCCATTCCGTGGATATCACCAGGGAACCGTTCCCGACGCGACGCACGGTTTACGCATTTATCGAGCGCCAGAATTTGCCCGGCGTTTTTCGGACATTTGATTTCGCCAGTCCTGATACGACCAGTCCGCAACGCTATTTCACCACCGTTCCGCAACAAGCGCTCTTCATGGTGAACAGCCCGTTTGCCGTGCAACAAGCGCGCAGCCTTGCCGGGCGCACGGCCAGTTCGGATGCGCTCGGAGCCGAGACGCGCATTCGCCATTTGTACCTGCTCGCGTTTCAACGGGAACCCAACCGGGACGAAATCCGGCTCGGGCTCAAATTCCTGAAAGAACAGGCCAAAGTGCCACCGCGTCCTCCGGAATTGCCCGTGTGGAAGCACGGGTTCGGCGAATACGACGAAGCGCGCGAACAGGTCAAACAGTTTGCTTCACTCCCCTATTTCACCGGTGACGCCTATCAAGGCGGGGCCAAATTGCCCGACGCGCAACTCGGATGGGTCATGCTCAATGCCAATGGCGGTCATGTGGGCAATGATTTGCAACACGCCGCCATCCGGCGCTGGATCGCGCCCCAGGACGGAACGATTTCCATCACCGGAACGCTCGGTCACGACTCCGACAAAGGCGATGGCGTTCGAGGATTTATCGTGTCCAGCCGCGAAGGCGAGCTCGGATCATGGATCGTGCGCAACCGCAAGCAACCGACCAAAATCGAAGCGGCGACGGTGCAAAAGGGCGACACCATCGATTTCATCACGCACCTGAGGGACAATCTCGATTCCGACACGTTCACGTGGGTGCCGGTCATCAAAATCAAAACGAGCGGATCGGATGGTCAGGAGTGGAATGCCAAGCTTGATTTCAGCGGGCCGAAAGAAATCCCTCGTCCGCTCGATCCCTGGGAGAAATACGCGCAGGTCCTTCTCATGTCGAACGAACTGGCGTTTGTGGATTGATGCCGAAAATCGGGGTCGAGAGTCGAAAGTCGAGAGTCGAGAGTCAAAAGCGCACGTGAGCGTAAATCCCTCCTAAAGTGAGATTGAACTGAACCGGATCGACCGCAATGAGGTCGGTGTCGCGAGTGCAGACTTCCGGCATGAAATCGTTCCGCCGGTGAAAAGTCGTCACATAAACTCGATCCTGGCGGACGAGAACGTAATGTTGAAGTGAGGCAATAGTCCGATACGCGACAAATTTCTCGCCCCGGTCCAGCCTTTCGGTCGTGTCGGACATGATTTCAAATATTACGCAGGGCGAGTGCCGAAAATAGACTGCGTCATCTGATGGATCGCAGCAAATCATCACGTCCGGATAATAGAAAAGATCGGCCCCTGCCATTTTCACCCGGACCTTCATGTCGGAGATGAATATCTCCCAATGTCGCTCTCGAACATGGGCGTGAAGAGCGGCGAAAATGTTCCCCGCAATGGTATTATGGGCACTGCTGGCTCCTCCCATGTCGTGCAGGATCCCGGCTGTGTATTCGTGGCGTGTCGGGCTGATTTCTTCGTCTGCGAAGTAACGTTGGATTGAGGTGTCCTCAGAAAATACGGGCGCCGCACTCATCAAGCCGATTTTAGAATCACACCTTCGGTCGGTCAAACGTCGAATGTCTGTCACGTCATGTCATGTCTGCCCTTTTGTCCGGGTGTGGCAAACACAGATCAAAACGCCATGCAGCTTGTCTTCCGGAAATGCAGGTTCGCGTTTGGGGAAACGCTGCTGGACGGGCTGGCGTCCTCTCACCAACTCAGGGCTTATTCAACGAAAGCTGTCGTTGCTGGCGCCGCTTTGCCCCGCAGCCATACAGCCTTTATTGATCGCCATTTTTCCCATACGTTGTAGCCAAAGCGTGTATGGCAAAGGCCTGCCAGCAGAGCCAGGCGATCGCCCAAAGAATCAAGATGCCTGGAATCGAACGCCAGACTCGGACGGCATGATCCCAACCCTCATTTTGCGTCGTCAGTATAATACGGACGTCAAGAGCAAACATGCCGAGGACTACTGTCCAGAGTAAAAACAGACGAACGAATTTTTGCTTCAATCCGAGTGCGACGCCGAGGAGCGGAAGAAGAAAAACCGAGAACCAGCAGATGGTCGCTGACATCCAGCCGTGTCCAGCACCAGTCATTAGGAGCGCCACAAATGCAGTTCCCAAGGCGTACAGGAGTCCCAGAATTCCGTACGCGAGAGGCCGCAGGATTGTCAATGTGCGCATGCCGTCATTTGGGCGAACAGTGATTCGGCCGGCGAACGGGGCTGTTCATGGACGGAGGATACGATTGACTTTGTGGTTGGGCAAGAACAGTGGCGTGCGGAATCAGGGTTTCTTTTGGAGAATCAAAGACTGAGGACACGAGGCGACGGAGAGTGTTGTTCCCGATCAGAAAGCGCGCTTCTCGATCAGGCGCGCGAGGTCATGCGAGTCAAACATGATGCGATTCGCACCGCGCAAACCTACATCGACGGGATCAGACGCTTTATCGTTTTCCCTGGCAAACGGCCACCCAGACCCAGTGGTCGATCGCTGGGCTGTTCCGTTGGCTCGCTGGGCTTCTTCTTTGGCTGCTCGTCCATGGGGAACGCTTGCCCGTCGATAAAGAATCGTTGCCGGCAGATTGCGACAAAGATTGCGACAAAGATTGCGACAAAGATTGCGACAAAGATTTCGGCAAAGGTTGGGACAAAGAGATTATCGCCAAATGTCCAAACTCCAGGGCGGACCGCGTTCGCCGCGCGAAGCTGTGACTCGCCGCAGGCTCCCGTGCTCACAAAAACCGGATTGCCTCTGGACGCGCGCAACCCACGTTTGCTAAAGAGAAAAAATGTACGATGCAAATTTGGCATTCGAGCGGTTGACTCCGCGTCACCACCGCTCATTTGGGCGTTCGCGTGGGATGGCTATTTCAATCACGCTCCTCATTGGAATGCTCGGGATCGAGGGAGCGTTCGCCAGGACCAATCCCGCCCTGTTGCAGGAAGATTTTCCGTTTCAAGGCGCTTGTGTTTCCGCCAAAGCTCCCGCTGGCAACGTGGCCATGAAAGGCCTGGCCCTCCGTGTCGGCAATGAAGCGTCCATGCTTTTCGACACCGATCTGCTGCGCATGGCCGCCGGTTGGACGGGCAAATTCATCACCACCAGCGGGGTGACTTTCGATGGCGGCCATGGCGGCCATCCGTCCATTGAAGGCGAGCAAAGGTTTGGTTCCAAGGTCGTCCCGGGCTGGGCCGATCAGAACGGCAGCTTCACTGATCCGCGTCCGGAACCTTTCGGGCCGTTGCCGGAATCCTGGGCGCGATGGGACGGACTTTACGTGGCCGGCATGGAGGTCGTGCTCTCCTATACGGTGCACGGCACGAAGATTTTCGAGCACCCGTCGAGTGTGGCCACCGATGGCCAGGTGGCGTTCGTGCGCACTTTCAAGATCGAGAAAACGAAATCAGATCTGGCCCTTCTCGTCCTTGATGTCGAGTCATGCAGCGCGCGGCAGGAGCATGGGAATTGGATTTTACAAACTGGCAACGGCCACACTACCGCTATTGCGGCGATCGATTTGCCTCGAAGCGGCCGGCTCGAACTCGTCGATCAAACTCGGCTCGTGCTGCGCCTTCCGAAAAAAACTCCCGCCACCACTTTTAAAATTGTGCTCTGGTCCGGTGGCGAAAAGGAGATGGGTTCCTTTTCCGCATTGACCAGATTGGCCATTGGCAAACCGTTCCTGGCCGATTTCAAAAAGGGCGGACCCGCGCGCTGGCCGCAACAGGTCGTCACTCGAGGGGTTCTCGAAACCAGCCGCACACCCGATGGAGCTTATGTCACAGACAGCTTGACGCCCCCGATGGACAACCCCTGGAAACGCCGCGTGCGATTCGGCGGGCTCGATTTCTTTTCCGATGGTAAATCGGCCGCGCTTTGCACATGGGATGGCGACATTTGGATTGTTTCCGGGATCGACGACCGGCTCGAGCAACTCCGGTGGCGCCGCTTTGCCTCCGGCATGTACGAAACTCTCGGGTTGAAAATTGTGAAAGACATCATTTACACCTCGGGCCGCGACCAGATCACGCGTTACCACGATCTCAATAAGGATGGCGAAGCGGATTTCTACGAGAATTTCAACAATCATGTGACCTCGACCGAGGGCTTTCACGAGTTCCTTTTCGACTTGCAGACCGATGCGCAGGGTAACTTCTATTTTGCCAAAGCGGGACCGGTGCGGCCGGGTGGCAGCGGTTTCGAGAAAATCTCCGCCCACGCCGGCACGCTCTGCAAAGTCTCGAAAGACGGCCGTAAACTGGAAGTCGTTGCCACAGGTTTCCGCGCGCCGAACGGCATCGGCGTCGGGCCAAAAGGCGAGTTGACCTGCGGCGATAACGAGGGGACCTGGATGCCGACGTGTCCGGTGAACTGGATCAAGCCGGGCGGTTTCTACGGGGTCGAACAACTCGCGCACAAGCATCCCGTGCCACCGTTCAATCCGCCGATGCTTTGGCTCTCGCGCCATGGCTGGGACAATTCCGGAGGCGGGCAGGTCTGGGTAACGAGCTCGAAGTGGGGCCCTTTTGAAGGTGAATTGCTGCATTGCTCTTATGGCGAATGCGCCCTTTACCTGATCATGAAACAGAGCGTCGGCGATTTAATGCAGGGGGCGGCCGTCCGATTTCCACTTAAATTCACCTCCTCGGCCATGCGCCCAAAATTCAACCCGAAAGACGGCCAGCTCTATGTGGCGGGTTTGCAAGGCTGGCAAACCAAAGCCGTCAAAGCTTCCGGTCTCGATCGCATCCGTTACACCGGGAAGCCGGTTTATTCCGTCGCCGAAATGAAAGTGGATCAACGCGGCGTGCACCTGACCTTCACTCAACCGCTCGATCTTAAGGAAGCTTCCGACGTGCAGAATTATTCGGTGCGATGCTGGAATTACGATCGCAGCGAAAAGTATGGATCGCCCGAGTTGTCGGTCGCCAATCCTGCGAAACGCGGCCGCGATTCCTGGGAGCTCAAAGGCGCGCATGTTTCTGCCGATGGCAAAACGATCACGCTCGAACTTCCGGAGTTGAAGCCGGTCATGCAGATGGAAATCAACTACGAGATCAAGGCCCGCGATGGCACCGCGATCAAGCAGGCGATTCAGAACACGATCCATGTGGTACCGGCCGATTCCTGAAATCATTTTGCAACCTCGAGAACTCGAACCGATGCAACAAAGCGGAATCATGAACTGGCAACGCTGCCCGTGGGTGCTCTTGCTTTTTCTCACGCTGAGCGTTGCGAGCGCTCAAATCTCCGGCCTGACCGTCTCATTCCATTCCAGCGTGAACGGCGCGAAAGATTTCGCGGTCCGGTCCAACCTTTGGCTTTATGTCAGCGAAAACGAATCGCCTTCGCCATTTTTGCCGACGGGAAAATTCACGGCCACGTGGAGCGGATTCGTTGCCGTCGATTTGCGCGGAGATTACGCATTTCAATCCCGTTTTCGAGGGCACCTTTCGCTGGCGATCAACGGGACGACTTTGTTTTCAACGAACAGTTCCGGCGAGCAGACCATCAGCAGCCCTTCGATCCGATTGAACAAAGGAACGAACGCGCTCGTAGCCAGATTCGAGAGCCCGTCAGCCGGCGAGGCCTTCGTTCAGATCAGTTGGATTCCCAAAGGGGAATTCGCAATGCCAATCCCGTCGGCGGCGCTCACGCATGCCACTTCGCCGGAACTTGAACAAGGCTTGCGCGTGCAATTCGGGCGCGAATTGTTTCACGAACATCGATGCGCCCGTTGCCACGCCACCGGAGGCCCCGCGGACATTCCGGAGCTCGAACTCGATGCGCCCGCCTTTGAAGGGATTGGTTCGCGCCGCAATTTCGATTGGCTGGCGCAGTGGATCGCCGATCCCAAAAAAGAACGGCCCACGGCGCAAATGCCGAAAATTTTTCATGGAGCTGAGGCCGGCGAGAACGCGCGCGCGGCGGCCGCTTTCTTGAGTTCGTTGAAGCATTCCCAAACTTCCGGCAGCGATTCAGCCAAAGGTGAAGCGGGCGAGGGCGAGACACTCTTCGAAAAATTGCACTGTGTGGCGTGCCACGATGCGCCCGGAAGCGAGGATCGGAATCCGCAGAGAATTTCGCTCGCGCAGGTGCGGCGGAAATTTGCGCGCGGAGCGTTGGCCGCGTTTCTGAAAAAGCCGGAAGCGCATTACGCCTGGATTCGCATGCCGAATTTCAAATTGAACGAACAGGAAGCCGCGCATCTCGCCGCCTTTCTCGAAAGCAAAGCGCAGGCGCCTGCCTCGATCAGCGCCGCGGTTGAACTCGAGAGCGCTTTGATCGATCGCGGCAAGAAACTGGTGCAAACTTCCGGCTGCCTGAATTGCCACTCGCTGGCTCTGGAAAACCAGTTTGCGGCCAGGTCTCTCGATGAATTGCCCGCGGAACGATGGTCACATGGCTGCCTCTCTGAAACGGAGAATCGCGCGCCTTACTTTGGTTTTTCGGCCACTGAACGCGCCGCATGGCTCGCTTTCGCAAACAGCGATCGCCGATCGATTCGACGCCATGTGCCCGCGGATTTTGCCGAACGCGCCTCGCGCAATTTGAACTGTCGCGAATGCCACGGAAAATTTGACGGTTTCCCGCTGTTCGAAGGGCTCGGTGGCAAATTGAAGCCCGAATGGTCAGCGCGATTTTTGGCCGGCGCAATTCCAGACAAACCGCGCCCCTGGCTGGAAGCTCGCATGCCGGCGTTTGCCAAATGGGCCGAACCGCTCGCCAAAGGTCTGGCCATGTCTCATGGGTTCGCTCCACGCACGCCAGTTGAAGCACCGCCCGATGCAGCCTTGGCTGCCATTGGGCAGAAACTCGTTTCCGCAGAAGGCGGGTTCTCGTGCGTTTCCTGCCACGATGTCGGGAAGGTCAAAGCGACTCAAGTATTCGAAGGCCCTGGAATTAATCTCGCATTCAGCTTCGATCGGTTGCTGCAACCGTACTATTTCCGCTGGCTGCGCAATCCGCAGGCGATCGATCCGGCCACGAAGATGCCGGCTTATTTTATCGATGGCACCAGCCCGCTCACGGAAGTGCTCGAAGGCAGTCCGGAAAAGCAAATCGACGCGATGTGGCAATACATCCGCCTGGGCCCAAACATGCCGCCTCCGCCCGGAACACAACCATCCGAGTAACCCCCCTGCGCATCCCAAGCCTTCGTCGGAGACCTTCGTCGGAAACCTTCGTCGGAAACCTTCGTCGGAACCTTCGTCAAAAACCCCGCCGAAAACTTTGTTGAAACCGATGTTCCCACAAACCAAACCCGAATTGTCGCTGCTTTGCTTTAAGATTCTTGGGATGCGATTGAAGGTCCCATCGCACGACACCTGATGAATGACGAATTCTGATTTGGATCCAAACGGACGGTGCGACGCTCGTGACGCAGTGTAGGCAGACTTTTGATGAAGGGCTCGACGAAGGGCTCGACGAAGGGCTCGACAAAGGGCTCGACGAAGGGCTCGACAAAGGGCTCGACAAAGGGCTCGACAAAGTTTGCGACGAAGGTTGCGACGAAGGTTGCGACAAACGTTCAGGGAAGAGTTTCAGGCCGCCGGTGGTTGCGCAGGAGCAATCTTGACCGCGATTTCATTGCCCGGTACAACGCCAGCATTCTTTATGAGAATTCTCGCCTTCCTCGTCGTGCTCCTCGGGCTCATCGTTGCTCCGGCTCAAAGTGCGGATCCGTCTGCGCACAACCAATTGAGTTCCGCCGAAAAGGAAGCGGGTTGGCGCCTGCTGTTCGATGGCAAATCGACCCAGGGTTGGCGCAGTTTCAAAAAAAGCACATTCCCCGAGAAAGGTTGGAAGGTGGTGGACGGTTGCTTGAAAAAAATCGCCGGGGAACGCGGCGGCGATATCGTGACCGACGAAACTTTCGGGGATTTTGAATTTCAATGGGAATGGAAGATTCCTCCCAAAGCAAACAATGGGATCAAATATTTCATCACCGAAGAACGCGGCCAGCCGATCGGGCACGAATATCAAATGATCGACGACACCCTGTCGAAAGATGGCGAACATGCCACGGCCTCATTTTATGATGTGTTGCCGCCGCGGCCTGGCACGCAACCCAAATCACCGGGCGAATGGAATCACTCCAGAATTGTCGTGCAAGGACAGCACGTCGAGCATTGGCTGAACGGCGCGAAGGTGCTCGAGTACGAATTGGGAAGCGATGCTGTCAAAGCCGCGGTCGCGAAAAGCAAATTCAAGGATGTGCCTGGTTTCGGCACAAAGCTGAAGGGCCACATTCTTCTGACCGATCACAATGATGAAGCCTGGTTCCGGAACCTGAAGATCCGCGTGCCCTCCTCACGTTAAGGCTGCGTACGGTTGGAATCCGAAGGGCACGGTGGCTCGCCATGGCCATGGAGGCATTGGGTTGCGTTTCGCGTTTCGATGGCCCCATCGAGTCAAAGCTCTGTGGCGCAAATCTTATTTTCCCTTGGCCATGATTCCGTTCTAATTTGCCGCATGCAAAGCGCGGTGTTGCGTGAGGCGATCGAGGCGAGTGCGGATCCGAAGCAAGCGCGTCATTATTTCGACGAGTTCAAAACTTCGGGCGAAGGCGCATTGCTTAAAAACATTTCTGCGGAGCACGCCAGGATTTTGGCGGTCATTTTCAGCAGTTCGCCGGCGCTGAGTGAATCGTTGCTGTTGCATCCGGAATGGGCGGGCAGCGCTTTGGATCCGGAATTTCTGCGGCATCCGCGACAAAAACAAGGCTTGCAACGCGAGGTGGAGAAGTGGCTGGGACCTTTGTTGAAACAATCCGATTTCTCCGCCGCCTACACGCAGCTACGCGGATTCAAACAGCGGGAGACGCTGCGCATCGCCGCGCGTGACCTCGCCAGGTTCGCCGATGTGGTGGTCATCACGCAGGAATTGTCCGATCTGGCGGACGTTTGTCTCGAATCGGTTTTTCGTCTTTGCTGGCAGCAGTTGACCGAGCGCTTCGGCCATCCGTATCACCTCGATCCCGAGGGCGCATGGCAACGCACGGAATTCTGCGTCCTCGGCATGGGCAAACTGGGGGGCCAGGAGTTGAATTACAGTTCGGATGTCGATGTGCTTTTTGTCTATTCGGACGAAGGATTTCTTTTCAAGGAAGCGCCCACGAAACAGACGCAAACGGGCAAGGGATTGGGTAATCATCAATTTTTCAAACGCCTGGCCGAGGCGTTCATTGCGGAGGTCGGCCGGTTCACGCCGGAAGGTCCGTTATATCGGATCGATTTGCGGCTGCGGCCTGAAGGCAAAGCCGGTCCGCTCGCCCGGTCGCTGAGCAGTTACGAAAATTATTACGCGCAATGGGGACAAACCTGGGAGCGGATGATGCTCATCAAAGCGCGTCCTGTGGCCGGGCATCGCGCGATGGGAGCCGAGTTTCTCGAAACAATTCAACCCTTTCGTTATCCCCGCTCGCTTGGCGAAGGGATTTTCCAGGAAATCGCCGCTACAAAAAAGCGGCTCGAAAGCGAAATCGTCAAAGCGGGCGAACTCGAACGCAACGTCAAACTCGGCCGCGGCGGCATTCGTGAAATTGAATTTATTGTTCAATCCCTCCAATTGCTCCATGCCGGCAGACTCCCATTTCTTCAAGGCGCTCAGACGCTCCCCGCGCTCAACAAACTCGCGCAATATCACATCCTGAAGGAGAGCGAAGCCGCCAGCCTCGCCGCCGCCTACCAGTTCTTGCGAGACGTCGAGCATCGTCTGCAAATGGAACACAACCAACAAACGCACACCATCCCGACGGAACGCAAAGCGCGGGAACGGCTCGCCCGTTTGATGGGGTTCGACTCGATCGCGGCGTTTGAAAGCGCCCAACAACAGCACACCCGGCGCGTGCGCGAAATTTACGATCGGTTTTTTGGACTCGAAACCACCACGCCAAAGACAGGGTTGCCCCGCGATTTTAGCGAGCCCGCCGAATGGAAAAACATTCTGACGCGCCATGCCTTTCGCGATGTGGAGAAGGCCTTTCGATTGGCGCAGGAATTTGTGCATGGGCCTGGATATGTCCATGTGTCGCCCCGCACCACGGAGCTCGGCTTGCAATTGCTCGAACGCTTTTTTTCACTGTGCCCGGCGCGCAACGGAAGGACGAGCAAACCGGAGATTCCTATCCAAAAGGCCATCGGTCGGGCCCGCCCCGATTCTGAATCGAGCGGGCCGGAGGCGCTCATCGAAGCCAGGGAATCCAAATGGCTTTCGGATCCCGATCGCGTGCTCGCCCGCCTCGACAGTTTTGTCAGCGCCTACGGGAGCCGCGCCATGCTTTACGAGATGTGGACCAGCAAACCGAGCTTGTTCGAGTTGCTGCTGTTTCTTTTCGATCGCTCCGAATTCCTCGCCGAAATGGCCATTCGCACCCCGGACCTCGTCGATGAACTCGAATTGAGCGGACGGTTGCGCCGGCGCAAATCCGCCGAGGAAACTTTGCGGGATTTGCGCCACGGTCTGGCGGATGAAGACCAAAAAGTCTGGGTGCGCCGGTATCATCAGGCGGAACTGATGCGCATCGGATTGAGAGACATCCTGGGACTGGCCGATTTCGAGCAAGTGGTGGCGGAGCTGACCGCCCTGGCCGATGCCTGCCTCCAATACGCCTTCGAAGTGGTTGCGAGAAAACGGAAACTGGCTCATCCGCCTTTTGCCATAATCGGGCTGGGAAAACTTGGCGGGGGCGAATTGAATTATGGCTCGGATCTCGATGTGATTTTTGTCGCCGATAGCAAAGCGAGGAATCTCTCGCAATTACAACCGCTGGCGGCCGAGATCATGGACTTGCTCTCGAGTCCGACCGAGTTGGGCATGGTGTTTCCGACCGATGCGCGTTTGCGGCCGGACGGCGAGAAAGGATTGCTCGTGAATACGCTCAAGGCCTACGAGGAGTACTATCGGCAGCGCGCGCAGTTGTGGGAAATTCAGGCGTTGACGCGCATCCGGCCAATAGCCGGCAATGCAAAAGTGGGCGAGCAGTTCAAAGCGCTGGCCGCCACGCTGACTGATTTCAGGAATGTGAGCCAGCCGCTGACTGCGTTTACGCCGCAATGGAAAGAAGTGGTGGCGCGGATGCGGTTGCGCATTGAAAAAGAACGCACGCCGGCCGGCAAACATGAACTCGCGATTAAAACGGGCGCCGGCGGATTGATGGATGCGGAGTTTATCGCCCAAACGCTTTGCCTCGAACATGGCTGGCGCGAACCGAATACCATGCGCGCGCTTGAAAAAGCGCGGGCCAGTGGCGTCATCCCAAATGAGCAGGCCGAGGCGCTCATTTCCAACTACCGGCAGCTCCGGCGAGTGGAAGCAATTCTGCGCCGATGGAGTTTTGTTGGGGAAACGTTGCTTCCGGACGATCCCGCTCCGATGTATCGCGTGGCGGTGCGCTGTGGATTTCCGGATGCGGACGCGTTTATGCGGGCCGTGCATTCGTGGAGAGAGAAAATCCGAAGCATTTATTCGAGTTTATTGCCGGTTCCCGCGGCGAAAGCTTGAAGGGGATTTTACCCGTTCCAAAGGCCCAAGTACCATTCGAGCGGCTCGGCGAAATACAACTTCCAACGCAGCCACATCAGCGGAGTGTACACCACCACGATGGCCTGCTGGAGCAATTCGTTTTCGGTGTGATTGAAAATGCGGACAGCGGGTCCGAAGCTCAGCACGTAAAAAATAAAACTGTAAAGGCCAATCAGCGCGCTCTTTTTAAATCGGCTGGACCGCCGGCTCGATGCCGCTTCGGTTGTCATGAGAGAGCGCGATCTTAACCGGCAGGGTAACTTCCGCCAGAAAATTCCGGCCTGCATTCACGTGCCGACCTGTGCTGATCCGGACCAGTACAATTATGCGAAGATTTTGCGATCGAACGATTGTGCGTCGTTCCCAGGCGAATGTTTCCTTGAGTTTTTCCGCCGGAGCCACGGGCTTGAAATAAAATAGCCCGCCCCTCCTTGGAAGCGGGTTCAGCGTTGAAGAAGAAGAAATGCTAGGCGCCATCACCATAACTCCCGAGTGGGTTTTCTGAGTATCAGGGGCCGCCCTGAAAAACGGGTAATGTTTTTGCCCGGGGGCAATGTTGGTTGTCCAAGTCTCTCGATTCTCGTGGTTTGGCTCGAGATGCAGACGAAATTCGTCGTTCTGGTTTCAGGAGGATTGACGTCACGGGGGAAAAGAATAAACTGCAATGAAATTCGCCAAACAACCTTATTGAGGTCTCTTTATGAAGTACTCAGCACGGGTTAAACGGCCCGCCTCTGAACAGCGGCATCGAGCACCCACCGGGTTCACGTTAATCGAACTCCTGGTCGTTATTGCCATCATTGCCATTCTGGCGGGAATGCTCCTTCCAGCATTGGCCAAAGCCAAATCCAAAGCGGGAACAACCCGTTGCGTGAACAACTTGAAACAGCTCACGCTCGCCTGGTTCATGTATCCCAACGATCACGACGATATCCTGGTAAAGAATTGGGTGGGTGATCCCCGCGCCTGGATTGATGGCACGGTCGCCGTTGGCCGTGGTTCACCAGGAATGACCAATCTGACAGTCATTCGCAAAGGCACGCTCTTTCCCTACAACACTTCCGTGGATATTTATCGCTGTCCAAATGATCCCGCGGAAAAGCTGAACAATCGAACGGTGCATCGGGTGCGCACCTACACCATGAATGGGCGCATGGGCGGAGCGGATGCCGCCGATGCTTCACGATATGGCACCGCGGATACTTCGTGGGTGCAGGATCCGCGAGCCAAAGAATTTGGCCCGAACAAAAAATCGACTGACATTCGCCGCCCGCCGCCTGCCAAAGCCAATGTGTTCGTGCACGAAAGTCCGCACACGATTGAAGATGGTTATTACGCCGTCAAAGGCTTCCAAAACATTTGGCAGAACATTCCGGCAAGCACGCATGGCAATGGCGGCACGCTATCTTTTGCGGATGGACACGCCGAGTTTTGGAAGTGGATTGAGCCGGAAACCGGCAAACGCCGAACTTGGGATGAACCTGGAAAACGGCCGATCGACCGCGATCTTATTCGATTCCAGAAGGCCACTTCCGATCCCGATTTTCTGTAATCCAAAGTCCTCGCGCTTTTGAATCCGTCTCCGCGGCAGCCACGCTTGGCCTTCCAGCATTTCATTGCCGCAAGGTGACGCCGGCGTCCCGCCGTCGCTAATTGACCGCAGCGGTTTTGCACGCGCGCTTCACGGATGCGAACCGTTGGCCAGCGTTCGCGATCCTTCCACTTTTTCCTTTCCTGCGAAGGCTTGAGCTGCTACTTACACGCAGCATTCGAAATGCGTCGTTATAAATGAGTAGCAGTTACTTGCGCCACCAGATCTTCGGGCGGTCTCGGGTCATCCTCGTTTTAACCTGCGGTTGGTTCGCGCTCGCGCCACACGCCTTGCGCGCGCAAGCGCCAGCCGAGGGATACTTGACCAACCGCTTGCGGCTCGATGAAATCATCCGCCGCGTCATCTCTTACAATGAGAGCGTTCAGGTCAAAATGCTCGACTTCGAGATCAGCCAAAAAACCTATCAAGGCGAAAAAGGCATCTTTGAACCGCAGGTCGTCAGTTCCATCGACCATGTCGATTCCCAACGTCCGAACAACACGCAACAACGCCTCAGCCTCAGTTTTCTTTCCTCGACCCCGCAACTGAACGAGCGCAACACGATCTACAATGGCGGCGTCGAATTCCTCACGCCCACCGGCGCAAAAATTCATACCGGAATTGTTCTGCGCGATCTGAGGAACAATCTGCAGATCAGCGGATTGGAGGAATACGAAACCTTTGTCGGCGCCAACATCACGCAGCCATTGCTCAAGAATTTCGGGCCCAACGCCACTCTGGCGCGCATTCGCCTCGCCGCTATCGCCAACGACATCGCCTTTCAAGAGTATCGGCGGCAAATGATGCTGATTCTTTCCCAGGCCGAAGCCAGTTACTGGGATCTCTACCTGACTTTGGAACAGGTGCGGGTCAGCCAGGAATCGGTTGCCCTGGCGGAAAGAATCTTCAAGGACAACCGTTCTCGCGCCGAGGTTGGCCGATCCTCTGAACTGGAAGTGTTGCAAGCGGAAGCGGGATTGGCGCTGCGCAAATCGCGCCAGATGGAGGCGCGTTACAAGGTTTACGAAAGCGCGAATCGGCTCGCTTCACTTTATTCCGATCAACTCATCGTCACGAATACCGATGCGATCCTGCTCGATCCGCCTGTGATCCGGCCGGTGGCGGTGGCGTTTTACGCCGATTATCAACAGGCATTCATGACGAATCCGGATTATTTGATTCGCCAGAAGCAGGTCGATCAGGAGAATTTGCGGATCAAATACACGCGCAACCAGCGGCTTCCGCAGGTGGATTTGAAAGCGAGTTACGGCCTCAACGGCCTCGGCACGTCGCCTGGCGATTCGTGGGACGATATCGATAGCCATGAATTTCCGGCCTGGTCATTGGGGGTCGAGATGCGTATTCCGATGTTGGGTGGCAAACGGGAAAAGAACGATTACGAGGCGGCCAAGCTCAGCAAAAAACGGGCGCTGTTCAATTTGAAAGAGGCCGAAATCCAGATCGGCAACAGCCTCAACTCGGCCATCCACAAAGTGCAAACCTATCGCGAAAACGTTCAGAATTATCAGTCGGTGGTCGAGTTCCACGAGAAACTGCTGCAATCCCAGCTGGCTCGGCTCGAAGTCGGAAGCATCGACAGCCGCACCGTGCTCGAAACGGAAGAGAAACTCTTCGAAGCCAAA
>JBFMDG010000012.1:0-30830 GCA_040754135.1 Verrucomicrobiota bacterium | reverse complement strand
GAGGCCATCGTCAAAGCCGCCAAAACCGGCAAGATCGGCGACGGCAAAGTGTTCGTCAGCTCGATCGAAAATGCCGTGCGGATTCGCACCGGTGAAACCGGCGAAGACGCGGTTTAATTGATTGTTGAATTTTCCCTCTGCGGATTTGCAGGCGGGAATTTTTGCGCGTTGATCGGTCCCGAACTAAACCAACCTAATCACATCATCCATGAGCACTCCCAAAAGCGTCATTGAAATGGCCAGAAAGCAAGAGGCGAAAATGGTCGACATCAAATTCGTCGATACCTTCGGCACGTGGCAGCATTTCACCTGTCCCATCGGCGAATTGTCCGAGGAAGTTTTCTCGGAAGGACTCGGTTTCGACGGCTCGTCCATTCGCGGGTGGAAATCGATTGAAGCGTCGGACATGCTGGCCATGCCCGATCCGGCGACTGCGTTTATCGATCCATTTTGCTCGGTGGCGACACTTTCGCTGACCTGCACGATTGCCGAAACGGGAACGAAAGAAGCCTACACGCGCGATCCGCGCGGCATTGCGCAACGCGCGGAAAAATACCTCGCTGGCACTGGCATTGCCGATACCGCGGTATTCGGGCCCGAGGCCGAGTTCTTCATTTTCGACAACGTGCAATTCGACACGCGCAGCAATGGCAGTTTTTATTCAGTCGATAGTGAAGAGGCGATTTGGAACACCGGGCGCGACGAGATGCCAAACCTGGGCTACAAAATCCGTCACAAGGAAGGTTATTTCCCGGTCAGTCCCGCGGATACGCAGCAGGACATTCGGACCGAAATGTGTTTGACGATGGAAAAACTGGGCGTGCGAATCGAACGCCAGCATCACGAAGTTGCCACCGCCGGCCAGGCGGAAATTGATTACCGCTTCGACACCTTGATTCGCAGTGCGGACGCGATGATGGTGTATCGCTATGTCGTGAAAAACGTGGCGAAAAAGCATGGCAAAACGGCCACGTTCATGCCGAAGCCACTTTTTGGCGACAATGGCAGCGGGATGCACACGCATCAAAGTTTGTGGAAGAAAGGCAAGCCGTTGTTCGCGGGCAATGAATACGCCGGCTTGAGCCGGACCGCACTCCATTACATTGGCGGTCTGCTCAAACACGCCAAAGCCCTGTGCGCTTTTTGCAGCCCCACGACCAACAGTTACAAGCGGCTGGTTCCTGGTTTCGAAGCTCCGGTGAATCTGGCCTACAGCTCGCGCAATCGTTCCGCGGCCATTCGCATTCCAACCTACAGCGAAAATCCAAAAGCCAAACGCGTCGAGTATCGCCCGCCCGATCCGTCCGCGAATCCTTACCTGGCCTTTGCCGCCATGCTCATGGCCGGTCTCGATGGCATCCAAAACAAAATTGATCCGGGTGAACCCATGGACAAAAACCTTTACGAATTGCCGCCGGAAGAGCACGCCAAGATTCCGCAGGTTCCGGGAAGTCTGGGCGAGGCATTGGATCACTTGGATGCGGATCACGAATTCCTGCTCAAAGGGGATGTTTTTACCCGCGACTTCATCGAGATGTGGGTCAGCCATAAGCGCAAAGAACACGATGCGCTACGGCTGCGACCGCACCCGTTTGAATTCTTTTTGTATTACGACGTGTAAAATTTTTTCGCGCGGGCCGGGCGCCACGAAAGTTCGATCCGTTCGGTCCGCGAAAAACCCTCAAAAAAAGGCCGGAAATCACGGAAAAACCAGGGTGTGAATAACTCGTGAATAAGAGTTAACATATTGTCCTAGTCACCCATTCGAACTTTGACTAAAAGCAAATCCGCTCGGTTGATCAGCTCAACGTGGCGTTGCTCGAAACAAATCAGCTATCGGAGATCGGTTCAGAAGTTCTATCGTAAGTAGCTCGTATTTAAGTTTTTATGAATTCGTCTCCTTTCACCATGAGAGATTTTTTCCGGTGGCTGCCGGCTTGGGTTCAGAGGGCGCTGTTTCTGCAACGCAAGAGACTGTCTTAAAGAGTGTTACAAACACAGGTTGTTTTAGGTCGTGAATAAATTCCCAAAAACGGGAGAATTTGAAACTCATTGCGATGCACGCTTCCGCCAAGAAAATCTGGGCCGCAGCTCAGGAGCAGCTGCGTTCCATGCTCAACGGGGAAATCTACAATTTATGGTTCGCTCCCATTCAAGCCGCCGCTCTGGAAAACGACGCCATCACTCTTGAAGTGGCGAATGATTTTTGCGAGCTCTGGCTCAAAGATAATTACATCGGCCTGATCCAGGACGTGATCGCCCAGGCGTCCGGTCAGCACCTCAAAGTGAAGTTCCGGGTGGCGGCCCATTCCGGCTCGGCGCCCGTGGTAGATACCGAATCCAAAGCCGGCAAGCTCAAGGAAGCCGAGGAGCCAGCTTGGGACCGCGTCAACGGCAAGGAAATGTTGTTCAATCCGAACAACACTTTCGAAACGTTCGTCGTCGGCAACAACAACAGTTTCTCCCATGCCGCCGCTCTGGCGGTGGCTCAGGCTCCCGGCAAATCCTACAACCCGCTCTTCCTCTACGGCGGAGTCGGACTCGGCAAAACGCATCTGCTCCACGCCATCGGACAGTACGTCGCCAAACACAAAAAGGGCGCGCGTGTCGCTTACCTTTCCTCGGAGAAATTCACCAACGAATACATCGATGCCATTCAAAACAATCAGCTCGTGCGGTTCCGCAAAAAATATCGCCAGACCGACGTGCTGCTCATCGATGACATCCAGTTTCTTTCCGGCAAAGAACGGATTCAGGAGGAATTCTTTCACACTTTCAACACCCTGCACGAATCTCACAAGCAGATCGTGCTGACATGCGATCGGCCGGCGGGCGAAATTCAGAATCTCGAGCAACGCCTCGTTTCGCGTTTTGAATGGGGGCTGGTGACGGACTTGCAACCGCCCGATATTGAAACTCGCATTGCCATTCTCCGCAAAAAGGAAAAAACCATGGGGGTGGAGTTGCCTGAGGACATCATTCAGTTTCTCGCTTCGCGCATTCGATCAAACATCCGGCGGCTGGAGGGCGCTCTGACGCGGGTGGCGTCGTATGCCTCACTCACCGGCAAGAAAACCACCATCGAAATGGTGGAGGCGTTGTTGCGCGACGTCTTGCACGAAGAGGGCCGCTTCACCATTACGATTGAAGTGATCCAAAAAAAGGTGGCGGATCATTTCGATATTCGGCTGGCAGACATGACCAGCAAGCGGCGGCCGGAAAACATCGCGTTTCCGCGGCAGATCGCCATGTTTCTGGCGCGGCAATTGACCGAGAGTTCCCTGAACACGATTGGTGAAGCGTTTGGCGGGCGGGACCACGGCACGGTGTTGCACGCGTGCCGACTGGTGAAGGATCGAATGGAAATCGATCCTTCCGTGCGGCAAGTCGTGTCTTATCTCGAGAAGCAACTGCAGCGGTGAGCCTCGACCGGCGGTTGAATCGATTCGAATTTGCGCGGCGTGGATGAGCTGATCGCGTGCGGGCACGCGGCAAGGCTTCGTTTGCGCGTTGCAAGTTGGCGCAGCTCCCACAACACTCGCACTCATGCCTGTCATCGAGATTGAGGGCCTGACCAAAACGTATCGCACTTACAAAAAGAAGCCGGGCTTTGCCGGTGCACTGAAGGGATTGATCCACCGCGATTATGAGACCACGGAAGCGGTGAAAAACGTCTCGTTCCGCATCGAGGAAGGAGAACTCGTCGGTTTCCTCGGCCCGAATGGCGCGGGCAAAACCACCACGCTAAAAATGCTGGCTGGATTGCTCTACCCGACCAGCGGCGCCGCGCGCGTGCTCGGGTATGTGCCTTGGGAGCGGGACGATGGTTACCGCCGGCAGTTTGCGCTTTTGCTCGGCCAAAAGAACCAGCTTTGGTGGGATTTGCCGGCGCGCGAATCGCTCGAACTCAACAGCAAAATCTACGGCATCGAGCAGGCAACCTTCGAGCGCATCGTTGCGGAAATGACCGAACTGCTTCAGGTCAAGGACAAGCTCAATGTCATGGTGCGGGAGCTTTCCCTGGGCGAACGCATGAAAATGGAGTTGATCGCGGCGCTTTTGCACCAGCCAAAAATTCTGCTGCTGGACGAACCGACCATCGGCCTCGACGTGGTCTCGCAAAAAACGGTTCGCGAATTCCTGCGGCACCACAATGCCACGCGGCGCACCACGATTCTTCTGACGAGCCATTACATGACCGACATCCAGGAGCTTTGCCGGCGCGTGATTATCATTGATCACGGCCAGATTTTTTTCGACGGGCAGCTCAGCGATGTTCTCGATCGCTTTGCCGATTTCAAGCTGGTGACCGTGCAATTTGCGCAGACAGCGCAGCCGGAAGCGCTCGATCTCACGCGATTTGGCGAAGTGGTGGAATCCACCCCAGCCAACGCGCGGCTGAAAATTAAACGCGACCGCGTGATTTCATCGTGCAAAGCTTTGCTCGATCAATTGCCCATCAGCGATATCGATATCCAGGAGGTGCCGATCGAAGATGTGATCCGGCAGATTTTCGCGCGTTAGAGCGTTAGAGAGGCCAATCAATTATCCAGGCGAAAGCGAGGACTTCACCTGTGCATTTGCGGCGCGGCGTGGGGGCCGCTTCAAACTATTTCTTTTTCTGAAACAAAATGATGTGCTGCCAGGGGAGGACATCGATGGTCTTTTCCCAGACTAAAGGATGCGCCTGCATTTCTTTTTTGACCTGCGCCTGCGACATTTTGTGCACTGCTTTGATCGGCACTTTGGGATCTTCGGCGCGGAATTCGACAAAGACGACGCGCCCGCCAGGTTTTAGCGCTTTGCAGATCGATTGCATCATTTCGAACGGGTGGGAAAACTCGTGATACACATCCACCATGAGGACCCAGTCGATGCTTTCGGGCGGGAGTTTGGGATCGGTGATGGTGCCAAGGATGGGCCGCACGTTTTTCGCGCCGCGCTCGTCCATTTTCTTTTGGAGCAGATCGAGCATTTCCTGTTGGATATCCACGGCGTAAACCACGCCTTTGTTCCCAATGTTTTGCGCGATGCGCCAACTGTAATATCCGGTCCCGGCACCAATATCGGCGACGTGATCCCCCGGCTTGAATGGCAACGAATCGAGAAGCAAATCGGGCCGTTCTTCATCCTGCCGCTCCGGCCTTTCCAGCCAATCGGCTCCCTGATGTCCCATCACATGTGCAATTTCGCGTCCGAAGTAAACCTTCCCAATGCCATTGGGATCGTGGGCTTCGCGAAATTCGTAAATTTTGTTGGTTGACGTGACGCTCTCCGCGGCGGGAAGCGAGCCGAAGGCAACCAGCGCGAACAGCATCATCCATTGCAAGGCGCGAAGGAAAACCAGTGATGCGTCTCGCAAATGGCTGGTGTTGTGGTTTGCGGACTTGAACATGCCGCAAAGCTGGAAGGGATCGACGGCGATTGCAAGCCGGTTTCAACTCGTTTCAATTCCATCAATTCCGCCATGAACCTCGAGCGCGCGACACGGGGCAGGAGATTTTAGCGCGCCAAGTAAAACTGAATCTCGATCGGATCGCGGAGATTCGTTGAATGAGCCCGCAGCAGATCCGGAGGGTGCATTATCCTATCCACACTGACGCTACCGCGCGTGGGTCATAACTTGAGCTGGCGCTGTCGGTAAGCTTCATCGGCGCGACTGGCGATGCGCTCGACCTGTTGTGGCGTCAGAAAATTCGGACCGCCCAAGGCGGCGGCGCCCATGAAGATGGCGGCCGCTTTCGAAGCCATTTGCAGGCAGCCAAGCACTGCGGATGCACTCGAACCGAGCGCGATCAAGCCGTGATTTTGCAGCACGATCAGCCGCGGAGCGCTGCCATGTTGCTGCATGAACACTTTCGTCCGCTCGCGAATCTCACGCGCCAAAACCAAGCCCGGATCGCAATAAGGCACAAACACCGAAGCCGGTCCGCAACAGACAATTTCATCCGGAAAAATCCGCCGTTCGGCGAAATCGCGCGCGCGTGGCGAACAAAGAATTTGATTGGCCGACACGGGATGGCAATGACCGACGAATTTGACGCCGTCGAGCGTCAGCAGCCAGGCGTGAAACATGGCTTCAACACTGGGCTTTTTCGCCGCGGGATCGATGCGAGAATCGAGTAAAGCCTGGTCGATTTCGGCATCGCTCAAGGATTTGTTTTCGAGCAGCGCCAGAACCTTTTCGAACGAACAGGCCGTCAGATCCGTTTCGGTCAATGTGGCCAGCGAACAACCGCTGGCTTTGACGGCGAATTGAGAGAGGCTCAAGCGCGCGGAAGTGTTCCCTTCGCCCAAAAGAGCCATTTGGCGATCTTCATGGCCGATGGCGTGGGACAGATCGAGCAGAGCGGCGAGCACTTCTTTCATTCGCCCTGATTCAATCGCGAAGCTAACGAGGCGTTCAAGCGACAAATGAACGTCGAGCTTAAAAATTCCATGCGCAGCTGAGTTTTCGGAAACGAACTCGAGAGATGAAGGACGATTCAATGGTTGCTGAATACGAAGAGAGGCGGGCGTAACCTTCCGTAAGCTTCCAGCCTCTGCCGATGGATGTTCGCTCTCGGCAAGCTTCAATAAAACGAGCCGCCAAAAACGGATTTCGGAATGTCGCGAGGCAATCTCGCATCGACGCGCAGCACCACCCCATGAAAAGCGCCGGCACGATAAGGAACAAAATATAAGTGTCTGCCATCGAAAACGGCGCCTTGAAATCCTTTGGCGCTGATCCCACCGGTCGCGCCCGCGTCATAAGCGCTCCAACTCGAGGGAAGTTCAAATGCCATCGTCGTGTCATAGCGCAGCACTTTGCCGTGCGCCGCGTCATCGAAGTAAGGCGCGAACCAGACGTACCGACCGTCAAAAGCGCCGCCCATGAACCCTTTGGTCCCATTTTCTCCCAGCGCTGCCGTATCGAATGCCGCCCAACTCGCGTGCGTTGTAAACTCTCCCGACGTATCGAACCGGAGCACCTGGTGATTTCCGACGTACGGGACAAAATAAATGAACCGCCCATCGAACACACCGCCTTTGAATCCGCGCGTCGTCAGCATCAGCATCGAGTTTTGACCTGCGTCATACGCGAGCCAGCTCGCGCTGTGGTTGAACTCCTGTTTTGTATCGTGTCGAAGCACGCGTGCATGCGTGTTGGTGCCGTCGAAAACCGGCGCAAAATAAACATGACGCCCATCAAAAATGCCGCCCGAATAACCGATCGTTGCCAGACCTGAAGTTTTTCCCGCATCGTACGCGCTCCAGCTTTGTGCCTTTTCAAACGCAGCAGTTGTGTCGTAGCGCAAGATGCTCCCGTTGAACGTGGTGTTGTAATGCGGGACAAAATAAACAAATCGACCGTCAAAAACCGCCCCTTGGAAACCGAAGGTGTCCAGTTGATCGGTTTTTGATGCATCGAAAGCCGCCCAACTGGTGGCGTTCGTGAATTCGTTCCGAGTGTCTAAACGCAAAACTTTGCCGGCCGATTCGCCACCCCACGCCGGCGAGAAATAAACGTAACGCCCATCAAACACGCCTCCGCAATAGCCGCGCGTTGCAAATCCCCCAACGCCACCGGCATCGAAAGCGCTCCAGCTCGACGTTGCTTCAAAATCCCCTCGCGTATCCAATCGCAGCACACGGGCGTGCGCTGCTCCATCCTGATAGGGCACGAAATAAATGAAGCGCCCATCAAAGACACCGCCGACGTAGCCTTTCGTGTTCAAACCACCCACGGAACCGGCATCATGAGCCGACCATGCGCGCGGTTCACTCATCGGCACAAACACGGGCGCCGCTTTAATCCGGAAAAAGCTCCGCTCGCTCGCGCTGAACGTGTCGTTGGTCACGGTCGTGAATGGTTGTGAAGCGGGGATCAACCCTGGAAGGTCGAGCAGGGCGGGGAGATGGCTTGCCCCCATCAGCGTGAAGAAGAGCGGAGAGAAGGCGTTCGTTTCACTCGTCCAGCGCAACACCACGCTGCCATCAGGCCGGCGGCTGATTCCGGTCATTTGCAGAAACGCACTTGCCGCGGCCGGCCCGTTCGTGTTGCCCGGTTCAGATATGTCGTCATCAGCAATGGTCAGCCTCGCCGTCGCCGCATTGCCAATGGTTGCCCCACCCGCGGGCTGATCGAGTGAAAGGAAAACTGTTTCCGGGCCTTCAGCGAGCGCATCATCCACAATCGTGACGACAAAAGATTTCAATCCTCCCTCTCCTGGGCTCCAGGCCAGTTCGCCCGTGGCCGCCACGAAATCGCCAGGCGCTACCGCTGAACCGGAACGGGCGCTCCATTGAACACTTACGGCTCCATCTGAACCGCCGTCGCGCGATACCGTGATCACAGCCGCACCGGATTTTTCAGTCGTGGAAAAATTTTCCGGAAAGAACTGAATCGTGCCTGGTTTGGGAAGAGGCGGGGTGTTCGTGCCGTCGCTCTCGAACGCGCCAAGATCTGCGGCAATGCCTGCAACTTTTCTGGGCCGGCTCGAAATTGGGTCGAGGATTTCTTCGTTCACATCGAAGCTCGCGATCAACTCCGCTGGCAATGCCGCCGCGCGATCAATGGCCGGTGAACCATTGGCGAGGTGGAAATCGAGCGCCGCAAGATCGGCGAACTTCGGGTCCGTGCCCACGATCAACTGATCAGCGCCTGTGATTGTGCCGAAAAACTCCGAACCGCCAAAGGGCAGTCGAAACACAATGTAACCGGCGCTGATCCAGTTCGCTCCCAATCGCAAATCACCCGCATCGGATCCGAGGAGGTAAAAGTCACTCGGTTTAGCGCCGGCGGTTTCCGGGAGGTTGGCCAGAATATTGTTCCGGCAATCCACTATCGCCGTCCAACCGAGTTGACCCACTTCCCACTGCTGCGGCGTGATGAGAGCAACCGTGTACCAACGCCCGTTTGGGCCAGTTTGATTCGCGTGGTTCACCAGTGTGTTGTGGTAAAAGTAGTGCGGACCGCGGCGCGCGACGCGGATGTCTTCGGCGCCGGCTGAATACCGCACCATGGCGCTGCCGCCGCCCGGCGCGTTGTAGATTACGTTCCCGTAAATGTGCGTGGTGTGATAATCGGGTTGTTGATCGATCATCCCTTTGCCTCCTTGCGTCTGGAGAATCCAAATGGCGTGACCAACCCCATTTTTTCCAGTGAGAATTTTGTTGTAGCGAATGACGGTGCCGGCCGAGCGATCTTTGATTCCTTCTCCATGTGCACCGGACGCGTTTGGACCGATGACATTGTATTGGAAAGTGATGCCGGCGGTTTCGGTATAGATGTTGTGTTCACTGAACGAGCTGACGTGTCCGTTGTCATGGATGTGGCAATGCTCGATCAGCACGTGATCGGAGATTTCCTGCGTGGCGCCGCCGCCGCCGTTTTTCGAGTTGATGAACAAGCCATTGCCGCAGCCGCTGATTTCGCAATGGCGAATCGTGAGATGTTCGGCGAACTCGACGTAAATTCCGGAAGCGAAACTCGAGAAGGGAACCGTTTGACCGTTGCCGCGCGTCAACATGAATTGTTTGTTGCCATTCCGGATGTGGAGTTTTTCGATGCGGATGTGGGACGGTTTGTAGCCCCAGGTCGTGCCGGCTTTGCGGCTGATGACAATGACGCCTTGATCTTCGAAGAACGAACTGCGCCACGGAGTGCCGGCACGCGTGGTGGCGTTCTCACCGTCGATGATCGGCAACGCGCCAGTCAACGGATCCGGAACGCCCCGGATCGTGATCGGCTCCGAGGGTGTGCCGCTGTTCGAGAGCAAAATGATTTCGTGATAACCGCCTGCCTGAAAATGGATGTTCACCGTGTCGCCCGGTTCGAGCGTATCCCAAGGCACGGCACCGAGCGATTGCAGAGGCTGATTCGGGCCGACTTCGTAAACCGTGGCGGAGAGAATCGAGTGCGCGAGCAGGCCAGGCAGCAACCACCACCGACAGGTTCGCGTGAGAAAACCAGGCTCAACAACGCAACGAACGGCGGATGCAAAATGCGGTTTCATATGGATGGCAGAGTGATCGATGGATTTAAAAATTCGGCTGGCGTCCAGATGAACGTGGCTGTGGCACAACCACGTGTCCTCCACCTGCGAGGACGCTCAGCCGAAGCGGATGGCATTGGGCTGCCGCAAAGCACGCGTGGTGAACCTGAGCTGAATGGGGTTTCGCCAGCTGGGATTGTTTCAGGCGATTCCACACATTCAGCTCCGCCACCTCCTGGCCCGGAAAACTGTTTTTCGGATCGAAGCTCGAGCCAGGTCGCTAATGGCTTAAATTCGTAACAGGAAATCAGCGGCAGCGCTGTACACCAATCGGTGCATGTGCGCGGATGTACACAGGGTTGCCAATTGACGCCGGCTCGTGTCTGCTGAGGATGTGACTCCTCGATTTGGAGTTCAGCGTGATCCGCAAGCAGTTGCTCTTCGAGCAATTCTTCCTATCGTTGCTTTCCTGTCGGCGTTTGAAATTTCGCGCGGGGCGGCGCCACCAGCTCAAACGACAAATGCGGCACCGGCCATTTTGACCAATGTGCAACAGGTGCTGGCGCTTGGCCTGGACGCGCCGCGCATGACACAGTACCTCGCGCATGTTCGCGGAGTGGTTACCTACGCGGTACCGCAACTCGCCTGGATGTTCATTCACGACGGAACCGGCGGGATGCTCGTCAGTTGCGCGTCTGTGAAAATGGTTCCCGAGGCCGGCCAAAATGTGGAAGCCATTGGCCGAGTGGCCGCGGGATTATTCGCGCCTTTCATCGAACGTGGTGTGACGAAACGGATCGGCGCCGGAGAATTTCCGGAGGCAAAAGCAGTCGAAGCAAAGGACCTGCTCGAGAAGGAAGCATTCGCTCAGTTTGTCCGAGTGCGAGGTTACGTGCGGGACGTCGCTCTCGGATGGGGCAATCTCACGGTCCTGTTTTCAGGAAACGGGCAGCCGTTTAAGGCCGTCATTGCAGTTCCTCCCGAGTTTCGGTTGCCGCGCGATTGGCTCGAGGCCGAGATGGAAGTGGCGGGCGTTTGCTGGACGCGCGAGGATTACGAAGGGCGCCCGGCGGTGATCAACCTTTACTCGGCTCGCACGAACATGTTCATCCTGCTTCGTCCAGGCACTTCGAACTTGTTCGAGCGGCCGCATTGCACGATTCAGAGTCTGATCGAAGATCCGGTTCGGCCAGGGCAACGCGTTCGTGTCAGTGGCGTGGTCACGGCGCATCAGCCTGGCGGACGTATTTATATTCAGGATGCCACCGGACCGGCGCACGTTCAGCCACTGCAGTTGCTCTACAAGGGCGATCCTAAAGGGGAGTACCTCGAACACCCGGAACAATCCGTTCCACACATCGGCGATCAAATCGAAATCATCGGCGCGCCCGTACTCTCCCCGCGTGCGCCAGGTTTTGTGGATGCGGAATACCGGATTAGCGGGCATGGACCGATCGTGACGCCAAAATCGGTGACGGTCGCGGATTTGATGAGCGGAGGGTTCGATGCGCAATTGGTCACGTTGCGAGCGCGCCTGGTTGATTTTGAAACGCGCGGCAGCCGAACGCGAACGACCGAAGTATTGATTCTGTCCGCGGCCGATCATTTCTTCGAAGCGCGATGGGAAAACTCGAACCCCGACGCGCTCAGCCTTGAGCCGAACACTTCCGTGCAGGTTACTGGAATCGCCCTCGTCCGCATGGGCGAATGGCAGCGCCGGCGATCCTTCCAGATTCTTCTGCGCGGCCCCGAGGATGTGCGGGTGCTCGGACCATTGCCTTTATGGCATCGACCCGAAATCATGCGCCCACTTGCTTTGGCTGGCGTGGTGGCGGCGATTCCGATGAGTTGGATTTTGCTGTTGCGGCGGCAGGTCCGGCAGCGCACAGCCGAAGTCGTTACGATGAACGACCAGTTGCGCCATGAAATTCGCGAACGCGTCCGCGCCGAAGAACAAGTGGCGCGCGCGCTCGAAACCGAACGCGAACTGAACCGGCTTAAAAGCAATTTCGTTTCGATGGTTTCACACGAGTTCCGGACTCCTCTGGGGAATATCCAATCCTCCACTGAATTGCTCGCCAATTATTATGATCGCCTCCCGCCCGAGCGCCGCGCGGCCCTGCTCAACAATATCGTCAGTTGCACCAGTGGCATGGCCGAAATGATGGAGGAAGTGCTCCTGCTCAGCCGCGTTGAAGCCCGGGATTATGAGCGTCACCTCGAGCCGATTGCTCTGGATGACCTTTGCCTGCGCATTCGCGATGAGGTGCAAAGCGCCACCCATCAGCGATGCCCAATCGAACTCGAGCTCGAATCAGAGCGGCGCCAGTGCCACGCGGATACAACTTTGTTGCGGCACATATTCATCAACCTCTTGACGAACGCCGTTAAGTATTCTCCGCCCGGAGCAACCGTTGGATTTCGTCTCTCCCGCAATGGAATTCTTGCCGTTTTTGAAATCAACGATCAAGGCATCGGGATTCCTGACGCCGAAATGAACCGGCTGTTTCATGCATTCTTTCGTGGCAGCAATACCGCACACGCGCCTGGCACAGGCCTTGGCCTTGTGATTGTGAAGCGCTGCGTCGAATTGCACGGCGGCACGATCGCCATCGACAGTCGGATGGATAAGGGCACGCGCGTCACCGTTCGCTTGCCGCTCTTCCAAGAGGCGCCGCAGCTTGCACCGTCCGAAACCGAGGAGGCGCATCGATGAAACATATTCTGGTCATCGAGGATGAAAACATTATGCGCGAAAACCTCGTCACGTTGCTCGAGCTCGAAGGCTTTCAAGTCTCGAGCGCGAGCAACGGTCAGCACGGCCTCGAATTGGCGTGTGCGCAATCGCCTGACCTCGTGCTCTGCGATGTGATGATGCCTTCCCTCGATGGCCATGCAGTCCTACGAGCGTTGCGCGAACGACCGGCCTTGGCGCGCACGCCGTTTATTTTTCTTACCGCCAAAGGGGAAAGACCAGACGTTCGCCTGGGAATGAATTTGGGAGCCGACGATTACTTGACCAAGCCTGTTTCAAACGCGGAACTGCTCGCCGCCATACGAGCCCGGTTCGAACGTCAGCGTCTCCTCGAAGCGCAACGATCATTCGCACTCGATTTTTCTTCTTCAGTTCCTCTCGAAAAACTCGGTTTGACGCCGCGCGAAGCGGAGGTGTTGCTCTGGCTCGCTCAAGGCAAAAGCAATGGTGAAATCGGGCTCATCCTGCAATGCAGCGAGGCGACAGCGAAACGCCACGTCCTGCACATTTTTGAAAAGCTGCATGTCGAAACACGCACTGCCGCCGCGCGAATGGCCATCGAAAGTTTGGCCGGACAAAGCCATTAAAACAATGCCGGCCTCCCGATCGCCCGCTGTGCGATTCATGGCATCGATCCACCTCCCCCTGGAACCCGCCCGCTTGCCTTTCATAGCACCCTGTCCAATACTTGCCGGGTGAACAAAAGCGTCACCGAACTCACCGATCAATTGATCGCTTCCTACGCGCGGGTCGGCGGCATCAATCATCTCGATGGGGTCAATCTCCCGTCCAAAAGCGCCATCGGCGTGATTACCGAAGATCTGCTCAAGCTGCTCTTCCCGGGATTCTTTGCGGAGAAATCGATCCATTCGTTTGAAATCAAGCTCGAGACGACCAATTTGATGGACAGTGTTCAAGGCCGGCTTGAAGACGAGATTTACAAAAGCCTCGAATACCGTTTTAAAAAGGAACGGACGAAAAAAGATCTCCGCGGCACGGCGCGCGAACTAACACTCGAATTCCTTGGCACGCTCCCGAACATCCGCGAACTGCTCCAAACCGACGCGGAAGCCGCCTACAATGGGGATCCGGCCGCGCTCAGCAAAGAAGAAGTGATCGTGGCTTATCCGTTTATCGAAACCATCGCCGTGCAGCGGATGGCGCATGAACTTTACTTGAAGGAGGTGGCATTGATTCCGCGCATCATGACGGAATGGGCGCACGGCCGCAGCGGAATGGATTTGCATCCCGGCGCCCGCATCGGTTCGCATTTTTTTGTCGATCATTGCACGGGAACTGTTGTCGGCGAGACATGCACTCTCGGTAGCCACGTGAAAATGTATCAAGGGGTCGGTCTGGTTGCCCGTTCACTCGCGGGCGGTCAGCAATTGCGCGGTCAGAAACGGCACCCAACCATCGAGGATCACGTGACGATTTACGCCGGCGCCACGATCATGGGCGGCGACACGGTCGTTGGAGAAGGCAGCACCATCGGGGGCAACGTTTTTCTCACGCACAGCGTTCCGCCCTATTCGCTGGTGGTTTTGGAGGACATCAAGGTGAAGGTGATGAGCAAAAAGGACCGTGAAAAGGGCCGGAGCGACTTTCAGATTTGAACAGCCGATCTTCGTCAGTTTTCCGGTAAAATTCTAAAGTTCCCAACCGCATAGGCCAGAATTGCCAGGTATTTGGGCAATGATTTGTCCTCATTTGGGATGTGCGCAGGCACTATTAGCGGTAGGGGTTCGAGGCATTGGACCCTAGGAATAGCATTTCGGCGCGTTTGCACTCTTTACAGAAGGACATCGCCTCGTTACAGTGGCCCCCATGGCATCCCAATTCGATGAATCGGATTTCGTGGATAGCGATTACCAGGCTGCCCATAAATCTGCCGTCTCGACCCTCTCGGCTTCCCCGCCAGCCGCCGTCGCCGGACGTCCCCCCACGCGTGAGGAATTGGAGTCGCAAGTCAGCGAAGCGCATCAGCGTCTGAGTGAGCTGAAGCGAGCCCAGGAGGAATTGGAACGAGAGCGCGCCGCTCTCGAAGAAGCCCGCCGTCGTCGCATTGAATTCCAGACCGGACGCGAGGAAATGGTTCAGCATTTGACGCGCGGGGTGGAGCTTTTGGAGCAATCGGAGTTTGCGGCGCGAAGGGAAGCCGAGCAGATGGCCAAAAACCTGACCGGATTAAGGGAGGCGTTAGCGAACATTCAAGCCATTCACGAGGAGAATTGGACCCAGGAGAATTGGAACACAGAATTGACGCGCGCGCTGACCACAATCGAAAACGCGCGCATGGAATGGAATGGCGCGCGTCTGAAATGGCCGCTGCTGGATGGGCCTAAGCCAGCCACGGAAGCGGCTCCAAAGCAAACGTCCGATCCGGCATTTCCGCTGGGAACCCGAAGTTTCTGGCAACTCTGCAAGCTGGGACTGGCTTTGACCTGGCCGGTGGCACTCGTCGCGCTCGCCGGCTTGAGCGTAATTATCGTTTTGTTGCTGCAACGTTGAGAACAATCCACTCGATCCACTCGATCCCTTGTGACGCCCGATGGCATTGTTCAAGAAAAAAACCGATCCGATCTCTGATCGTGCCCGCACTTTGAATCAGCGCATCGCCTCGCTCGAAGAGGAAATTCATCGACTCAATTCGAGAATTGCGCAGGCGCAATCGCAACCGCGTCTCCGCTCGACTGCCCTGCCGCACGGGCCGCGTGTTGCACCCGCGGCGGAGATTTTCACTGAACCGATTTTTGAGCCCGTGGATGTGAGAAAAAACGGCAACGGCGAATCAGAAACGACCCCATCGCACTACAACGAGCTGGGCGTGCGCAAGTACGACCTGCTCGCAGTCTGGCACAAATTGCAACAGCAATTCCGCGGACCGGCCACAACGAATCCGAAGCTGGTCAGTTATCTTGCGGCGGGGAGCATCAAGGGATTGCGTCCGTTGCGGTACGAGAAGCGTGTGGCGCGCAATCGTTTTCTGCTCCTCTTCTTTTCTTTAGTGCTGATTTTGTGGGGAACGGCTTACATGTTTTTTCGAAGCTGATCCGACCTGACCGCTCGCAGTTCAGTCCAATATGTCGTTCACACTTCTCATCGTGGTGTTGGTGGTTTCGGTGGCCATTTTGGTGGTGTTGTGGCGTGTGCGATGAACAGATTTCTGATTCCAACCCGCGATGGCGAGTTCACCGCAGCCTTCTCGGAACTCGGTCTGGCACGCATTGAATTTCCGAAAAGGAAACCGGCAGCCGATGAATGTTTCGGTGCGCCTCGATCAGTTGAAAGCCGACAGGTGGAAGTTTGGTTCCGCCGCACGATCGAGGTGATTCATTGCGTGTTGGAAGGAAAGGCTGCTGGCCCCTTGCCGCCGCTGGATCTTCGGAGCGGCACCCCCTTCCAGCAACAGGTCTGGAATGTTCTGCTGCGAATTCCTCTCGGACACACCATGACTTACGGCGAGGTGGCGGAATCCGTGGGGCGTCCGCGTGGCAGTCAGGCGGTCGGCCAGGCGTGCGGCGCCAACCCGATTCCGTTGATCATTCCCTGCCATCGAGTGCTCGCCGGCGGCAACCAGCTCGGCGGCTTTTCCGGAGGGCTCGACTGGAAAAGGAAATTGTTGGAACGAGAAAAGGCCTGGTTCAGCACGCAAACCGAATTCAAGCTTTGAACCGGCCTTCACCACAAGGGGCGAAGCTGCAATCGCGAAATCGCTTCAGAGTGCGCGCTTGGTAGCGAGGAGGACTCTTTGGTAACCTGCCGGTCGAATGAAGATTTCATCTCGTGAAATTTGGGAGGCGGACCTCGATGCGGTCCGCGCCAAAGGTTTGTATCGCGAGTTGCGCCGGGTTGATTCCGCGCAGGGCGCTGAAATTGAGTTGAATGGAAAAGCGCTGCTGAATTTCTCGTCGAACGATTATCTGGGATTGGCCAATCATCCGGCGTTGAAAGCCGCCGCGATTCGCGCCATCGAGCAGTATGGAACGGGATCGGGAGCTTCGCGACTGGTCTGTGGTTCTCTAGCGCCGCATCACGAGTTGGAAGAAGCGCTCGCCAGTTTCAAGAGCACCGAGGCGGCGGTGACGTTTAGTTCCGGCTACGCCACAGCATTGGGCACGATTACGAGCCTGGTTGGGAAGGAGGACATCCTGATTTTAGACAAGCTGGTTCACGCCTCGATTATCGATGCCGCGCGCCTGTCGGGAGCTCGATTGCGCGTCTATGCGCATAATGATCTGAACGAATTGGAAACCATTTTGCAATGGGCGGATCGTCAACGGTCGAGCGCGATCTCCGGTTCGGATTCCGCCGGAGTTTCTCAATATCCTTCCGCCATCAAACCGCGCGTGTTGATCGTGACCGAAAGCGTGTTCTCGATGGATGGCGATCGAGCGCCCTTAACGCAGATTGTGGAATTGAAGGAGCGGTATGGCGCCTGGTTGATGCTCGACGAGGCGCATGCCACCGGCTTTTTTGGAAGGAACGGCCGCGGATTGGCCGAGGAAGCGGGCGTCAGTGATCGCGTTGAAATCCAAATGGGAACGCTGGGCAAAGCGCTCGGCGCCGCGGGTGGGTTCATTTGTGGATCGAGGGCGCTCATCGATTTGCTGATCAACCGCGCGCGCAGTTTTATTTTTTCCACTGCGCCGATGCCGGCGGCGGCGGCAGCCGGACGCGCTGGCTTGCAAATCATCCAATCGACAGAAGGCAGGGAACGCGTGGCTCAACTTTGGCGGAATATCGGCGAGGCGCGCCAGTTACTTGCATCCTCATCCTTTGCCAGCCCTCCGCAATTTGGCACGAGCGCCATTCTCCCGTTGATCATTGGCGATGAACAACGCGCCGTGGCTTTGGCCGGTCGCTTGCGCGAGCAGGGGATCTTTGTTCCGGCCATTCGGTATCCGACGGTGGCGCGTGGGGCGGCGCGAATGCGAGTGACCCTGAACTCGGCACATACGCGCGACCAGATCAAATCCCTTTCAGACGCACTCGCTCGTGCTCTCGATGTGGGCGTCACACCTTTGGCGAATTAGCAGACGGCTTTTCCATGCATTCTCTGGCTCGACTTGACCATCAGTTCGTCTGGCATCCCTTCACGCAAATGCAGGAGTGGTTGAAACGCGAACCGATCGTGATTGTTTCCGGCGAAGGAACCGTGCTGCGCGATGTGCGCGGGCGGGAATATCTCGACGCCAACGCCTCGATCTGGACGAATTTGCATGGGCATAATCATCCGAAAATCAACGGGGCGATCACGCGCCAGCTCAAGAAGATTGCGCATTCCTCGGCGCTGGGCCTGGCGAATGAGCCTGCTTCAATGCTCGCCGCCAAACTGGCGTCGCTGGCAAATGCGCCCGCGCCGCAATCGGAGGACACATTCGTCAAACAATCGAAACCTCGCAAAACAGGAAGTTCGGTCCCAACGCTCGGAAAGGTTTTCTATTCTGACGACGGTTCGACCGCCGTGGAAGTCGCGTTAAAGTTGGCCTACGAATTTGCGCGCCGAACCGGTCAGAGCCCACGGCCAAAATTTCTTTCGCTGGAGGGCGCTTACCATGGGGACACGGTCGGCGCGGTGAGCCTTGGTCATATCGATTTATTTCACAAAAGGTTTTCGGGACTGCTGTTCAGAACCGACCGGGTCATGGCGCCGTATTGCTATCGATGTCCATTTAACCGCGCGAAACCTGAACGTGGGGACGCACGAAGTTATCGCCAGTGCGCGCTCGAATGTGTCGGTCAGGTGGCGGAGCGATTCGAACGGCAACGCAAAGCAGGGAAACCCTATGCGGCTTTTGTGGTCGAGCCGCTGATTCAGGGCGCTGCCGGGATGATCGCGCAGCCCCGAGGTTGGCTCCAGCAAGTGTCAGAAATCGTTCGCGAGAATGGGGCGCAGTTGATTGCCGACGAGGTCATGACCGGGTTTGGCCGCACGGGTGTCGGAAAACTCACGGGTGAAACGGTATTGAACCCTCCGATTTTTGCCTGTCAGCATGAGAATGTCCGGCCGGATTTTATGGCCCTGGCCAAAGGTTTAACCGGAGGATATCTGCCGATGGCGGCCACGTTGACGACGGAGCCGGTGTTTGATGCGTTCCTGGGCGATTACGAATCGTTCAAAACTTTTTTTCATGGCCACAGTTACACGGCCAATCAACTCGGCGCGGCGGCGGCGCTGGCGAGCATTCAAGTGCTGCAAAGTCCGGCTTCCATTCGCGCACGGCGAAGGCTCGAAGCGGAATTGTCCTCCGCATTATCCAGGCTTTGGGAATTTCCGAATGTGGGCGACGTGCGTCAGGTGGGGTTGATTGCCGGCATCGAGCTGGTCCGTGATTGGCGCACGCGCCAGCCCTTTGAATTGCGCGAACGCGCGGGGCAAAAAGTGTGTGAAGCCATGGCGCGGCGGGGGGTGCTGACCCGGCCCATTGGCAATGTGGTGGTGCTCATGCCGCCGTATTGCACGACGACCCGTCAATTGCGGCAGATGGTTTCAGCTTTGCGGGATGGTCTCGAGGAAGTTTTCGGCGTCAAAAAAATTTAGCGGTTCGGCGGCAGCGACCGTGCGAGGATTTGTGGAAGAGAGCTTTCGCTGGCTAAAGCGTTGAAGTTCGGCTGCCGATAAGGAGATCAGGTGCTTACTCCGGCCGCGATTTTTCGGCGAGGTTTGCCGCAGAACGCGTGAGATGGGGAAGTTTCACCGGAGTTTCGATATGAAAAAACGCGTCATATTTGTCGATGACGAACCGATGGTGTTGCAGATGTTTCAGACGCTTTTTCAGCGTCTTTGCGCCGATTGGGAAATGGATTTCGTGAGCAACGGCTTTGAGGCTCTGGAGCGGATGGCGCACGCCCCTTACGATGTGATTGTTTCCGATATGCGCATGCCGGGCATGACGGGCGCGGAATTGCTCAATGAAGTCATGCGCCGTCATCCCGGCACCGCGCGCATCATCCTTTCGGGATATTCCGATCAGGATTTGGTGCGCAAATGCGTGGGGGCGACGCACCAGTTTCTGGTCAAACCTTGCAACGTGATGACGTTGCGCGCCGCGTTGTTGCGCGTCTGTTCTTTTCAGGAATGGGTGCAAAACGAACAATTGAAAGCGTTGTTCGGCGGGATCGATTCGCTGCCCAGCCTGCCTTCCCTCTATTTTCGAATCCTCGAAGAACTGCAATCCCCAAATGCCTCGGTCGATCGCATCGGAGAGTTGATCGCGCGTGACAGCGGGATGACGCCCAAGCTGCTTCAGTTGGTTAATTCGGCGTTTTTCGGATCGGCCCGCCAGGTGATGCATCCTTCCGAAGCGGTGCAAATTCTTGGAGTGAGCATCGTGCGCACCCTGGCTTTGTCGCTCCATGTTTTCACTTCATTCGAGCACGTACGGATTGATTCTTATCCCACGGAACGGCTCTGGCAGCACAGCTTCGCCACCGGGATGGCGGCGCGTCGCATCATGGAATTGGAGCGTGCCGAAGAAAGCCTCGTCGAGGCCGCGTTCACCGCCGGACTCTTGCACGATGCCGGGCGTTTGCTGCTCGCTTGGAAGGCGCCGGCGCAATATCGCGAAGCCATGAAACTCGCGCGCGATCAATCGTGGCCCGCCTGGAAGGCCGAACAGGAAGTCTTCGGAACGACTCACGCAGAAGCCGGAGCCTACCTCTTCGGCTTGTGGGGATTGCCGGTTTCCATTGTGGAAGCGGTCGCGTTTCAACATCGTCCGCGCGAGCGTCTCCCGAAAAACTTCGGCCCCATTACCGCCGTGCATGTCGCCGACGCCTTCGACCGCGAAGCCAACACAGATCTCGGCGATTTCGTCGTCAGCGGTTTGGATATCGAGTATCTCCGCGAAATTGGAGTTGTCGAACGGCTCGATCTCTGGCGCGAGATTTGTTTTTCCATGATCGGTGCTTGAGGGCCATCAACGGATGCGCCGTCTGGTTGCACGGAAGGGAAGACAACCGCCGCGCCAAGACTTCGGCAAGAGAGGCGGTCGTTGCCCCATCTGAGAATCCCAAAGAATCCCAACGGGATTCCGTCGCAAAGCCCAGGGTGGCGAGGCACGAGCTACCCTGGGTCGGCGTCCGCAAATCATTTCCAACCGCAACGCGGTTGCGGCCATGCTGTTTTCATGGCCGCGCCACCATTCGCCACAACCACGTTGCGGTTGATCATTCCTTGACCATTACTCATCGTAGCCGCCCGGCGGCCAACCTTGGGCAGGAGGACACAATCCCATTCGAATTGAAAATTGACGGAGTAACAAAAGGTTGTCCTGCGTCACGCGCGGCCTGCGCCGGTTTTTTCGAAGTTGAACGTGCGTCCGCTACACTTCCACGCGTCTGCCTTCAAAGACCGCAATGAGCACACGCTCGACTTCGTTTAATGGACTCGCGTAAAACGAAGCAGTGAATCGGCGCTTCTTTTGGGTGCTGTTGATCGTGGTGCTCGTGAATTGTGTGGTGTTCTTCCGATGGTACCGGGAACGCCGCGAACGCCGCTTCGATCCGCAAATTCAAGCCGCGGCGCAGCGTTATCAGATCGATGCCGCCCTCATCAAAGCCGTCATCTGGCGGGAAAGCGATTTCAACCCGGGGGCCCGAGGCCGTGCCGGCGAGTTGGGCCTCATGCAAATCCGTCCGCCCGCCGCTCAGGAATGGGTTGCCTCCGAACGCGTGCGCGGGTTTGAATTCGAGCATCTCGCGGATCCCGGAACCAACACCCTTGTGGGCACGTGGTATCTTGCCAAACTATTGAAGCGCTATTCCGGTTCGAAGAATCCCTTGCCTTACGCACTGGCAGATTACAATGCCGGCCGCACTCACGTCCTGCGCTGGATGAAGGACGACGGACGGCACAATCCCGAAGTTTTCCTGAAGCAAATGGATTTTCCCGGCACGCGCCATTACATCGCAACGGTTACGGAACAATACGAAATTTACCGACGCAAAATGAAGCGCTGATTTGTGGCCGCTTCATCGAGATGTTGTCGAAACCAGGCGCACCGGAGTTCCATGTCGGACACTTTAAGAAAACTCGAGGATTTCAGCCGCGACGTTGCTGCGGCTTGCAAAGCTACTACGCTCCGGACGGTGGGTTTGTGACCGCGTGCCGGAGGTATCGGCCGCTTAAATGGAGATGGCCGAATCTTCATCCTGCAGATGCAGGTATTCGAGAATTTTTGCGACCGATTCGGAAACGCTGAGCTGGTCGGTATGCAATTCGATCTCGGGTTGCGAGGGCGGCTCGTAAGGGGCTGTAATGCCGGTAAACTCGCGAATTTCATTCGAACGCGCTTTGGCGTAAAGGCCCTTCGGATCGCGTTGTTCGCACACCTCCACAGGCGCGTTCACCCAGACTTCCACAAATTGCCCGGGATTGACCATGCTTCGGACAAGATTGCGGTCGGAGCGATAGGGTGAAATGAAGGCGGTGATGCAGATCAGGCCAGCATCGACGAAAAGCTTTGCCACTTCGCCGACGCGCCGGATGTTTTCCCGGCGGTCCTGCGGCGAAAAGGCGAGGTCGGAGCACAGGCCGTGGCGAATGTTGTCGCCATCGAGGACGTAGGCGTGTTTGCCCATATTGAACAATTCCCGTTCGAGTTCGGTTGCGATGGTTGATTTGCCAGCGCCGGAGAGGCCCGTAAGCCAAATGATGGATCCGGGGTGGCCATTGCGGCGGGCGCGCTGTTCGGCGGTGACTTTGCCATGGCTCCAATAAATGTTTTCGCTCTTGTGAAGCGAATCGGAAGTGCGCCTGGGATAGTTGTCCTCGATGATGATGCCGCCGCCCGCGACGTCGAATCCATCCACGATAACGAAGCGGCCCGTGGAAATGATCTCGGAATGGGCGTCGAAAGCGATCGAGCGTTTGGTGCGCAAATAAAGCTCGGCGACTTCATGTCGGCCGACGAAGATTTCGTTTTGTTTGCGCGAAATGGTTTCGAGAGTGGAAGCATCGATGACGCGTTCGATCCTCTCGATTTCGCATTCCACTTCCTGCGTGGTGAGTTTGAGCTTGTAAATTTTGCCTTTGCGAAAGGGCGATCGCCCGAGCCAGAACAAGCGCGCTTTGAATCGCGAGAGTTCGTAGGGCGGCGCGGTTTCGAGGGCGGCGATCGCACCGCGTTCGACGAAGATTTGCTCTGTGAGGGTGATCCCGATCGATTCCCCGGCGGTGGCGTGATCGCGCGAGGTGGAATTCCAGCGCTCGATCGTTTTCACGGCGCTGACTTTGTGACTGGGACTGAAAACGAGCCGATCGCCAACCTTGATTGACCCGGCTTCAATCCGGCCCGCAAGAATGCGGCGTTCATCGAAGCGATAGACATCCTGAATCGGCAGGCGCAGGGGCTGATCTTTGGGCAGATCGGAGACATGGAAGTCGTCGAGCGCTTCGAGCACCGTTGGGCCTTGCCACCAATTCATGTTGGCGCTGCGGCTGGCAATGTTATCGCCATGCTTGGCCGCGATGGGAATGAACACTTTGGGAACAACACCGAGTGGCGCAAGGAAAGCGCGGAACTCTTTCTCAATTTCCTTGAATCGTTGCTCGGAATAATTCTGCAAATCCATTTTGTTCACCAAAACCGCGATCTGGCGGATACCGAGCAAATTGAGCAGGTAACCATGCCGGCGCGACTGTTCCTGGACCCCTTCATTGGCGTCGATCAGAAGCAGAGCCGCCTCCGCGCTGGCTGCGCCGGTGATCATGTTCTTGAGAAACTCCTTGTGGCCCGGGGCGTCGATGATGACGTATTGCCTTTTGGCGGTGTGAAACCAGATCTGGGCAGTGTCGATAGTGATATTCTGATCGCGCTCGGATTGGAGCGCGTCCATCAAGTTGGCCCATTCAAAAGGAACCCCGCGCCGTTCGGCCACTTTGACCAGTTGCTCGTATTTTCCTTCGGGCAACGAACCCGTGTCATAGAAAAGCCGGCCAACAAAGGTCGATTTGCCATGATCGACATGGCCGACGATGACGATTTTAAGTTGTTCGGTCGGGGCGGGAGAGCCGTTACCATTGCCGTTACCGTGGTTGATCATAACAAAACAAATCAGGAGCCGTGATTCTGGAGCAGCGAAAGTTGGCCAGGCGCCGGTTACATGTAGCCATCGCGCCGGAGTTTTTCGAAAGCGTCTTCGCTTTCTTTATCCTGGGCTCTGCCGGCGCGTTCCGGAGTTTTGGTGAGTCGTAATTCCTCGACAATTTCCCGCACGGTCTTGGCGTTTGATTTGATGGGAAAAGTGCAGGGATAACAGCCGATGGACCGATAGCGTTCGCCTTTGCCGTTGGCGAAGTAGAGCGGAATGATCGGGATGTTCTCGCGCTCGATATATTCCCAGATATTGAGTTCGGTCCAATGCAGCAAAGGATGAATGCGAATGTGAGTGCCCTTTTCGAAATCGGTCTTGAACTGATCCCACAGCTCCGGCGGTTGATCCTCGACATTCCATTCCATGTTCTTGTCCCGCGGGCTGAAGTACCGCTCTTTGGCGCGGGTGGGCTCTTCATCGCGGCGCACTCCCACAATCACGCCGGTGAAGTGATGCTGCTCGAGCACTGCTTTGAGCGCGTCTTTCTTGAGCGTGCCGCAGCATTCCACGCGCGTGGCTTTGCCGTTCGGGTAAGTGATGCCCGATTGCAGCACTGGCTCATTTTTCCCGACCACCAGATCGAGCTTCCAATCGCGCACGAGCCGGTCGCGATACTCGATCATCGAGGGGATTTTGTAAGTGGTATCGACGTGCACGAGCGGAAAGGGGACATGTCCGAAAAAGGCTTTGCGAGCGAGCCAGAGGAGCACGGTGGAATCTTTGCCGATGCTCCAGAGCATGGCGAGGTTATCAAATTTATTGAAGGCCTCGCGCATGATGTAAATGCTTTGATTTTCGAGTTTCGAAAGGTAGTCCATGAGCAGAAGGGGGGAATTATGCCTTGCGGGGCATGAAAGTGTGAATGCCGCATTCCACTTTGTTGAATCCAATCCATCGCCCGGCGCGTTCATTTTCGCCATGGGCGTTTTTGGACGTGCAGGGCCGGCAGCCGATCGAGCGGTAGCCCTGGTCGTGGAGCGGGTTATAAGGAATCTGATGATCGTGAATGTATTTCCAAACGGCTTCCCGACTCCAATTCGCCATCGGGTTTAATTTCACGATTTCGCGGCCGGTGGTCTCATCGAACACATAAACCTCGACAATCCCAATGTAAGCCCGTGTTTCGGATTGTTGCCGGCGCAAACCGGTGATCCAGCAGTCGAGGTCGCTGAGCTTCGATTGCAAGGGCAGCACTTTGCGTATCGTGCAGCAGAGATCCGGATCTCTCGCCCAAAGTTCCGGCCCATGAGCGGCGTCTTGTTGCGCGACAGTGAGGTCGGGCACGAGCGGCTCGATGGCAACTCCGAAGAATTCTTCCAGACGCACTTTGAGCGCGATCGTTTCTGGAAATAGCAATCCAGTGTCGAGTGTAAAAACCGGGAAATGCAATCCATGCCGCCGTGCCAGGTGAATCATCACCAAGCCCGCGCCCTGAAAGCTGGTGCCAATGGCGGCGCGCTGGCCGAAGCGCTCCCACGCCCAGCCCAAAATCTCTTCGGTCGGACGTTCCTGAAAACGTCCGTTCAAAGATTGAACTTCCGCAGCGGTGAGCATGGATCTGGACCCGTTCGGACCAATTAATTCGGTGGAGTTGCGGCTGGTGATGGCCAAAGGACGCGATGGCAAAAATCGCCAAATCGTTCACCGGGCTGCCGTTCCTGCACGAACTGCTGGAGGAGGGGGCGAAGTTCGGTCACGATATCGTCCAGCTTAACGCTTTCCTTGAACAAACGGTTCAATCGCGTGCTGGCTTCATTGCCCCCCAGATAAATTTGGTATTTGTTTGGCGCTTTGCCGACGAATCCAATTTCGGCCATATAAGGACGCGCGCAGCCATTCGGACATCCGGTCATGCGCACAACGATTTCCTCCTGTGCCAAACCTGTTTCGGCCAACAAATGCTCGATGCGCGTCAGCAAATCGGGAAGAACACGCTCGGATTCCGCAAGGGACAACCCGCAGGTTGGCAACGCCGGACAGGCCATCGATGCCAGCCTTGTCCTCGTGAACGGGTTTTCCACCGATACCCCATGGTCCTTCAGCAGTTGGCTGATCGCCTCTCGATCTTCCGGACGGATATCGACCAGCAAAATATTTTGCGACGGGGTCAATCGAACTTCTGGTTGAAACCGCTGGATGACTTGCTTAAGAGCGGACTTGAGTTGGTAACCATCTCCGTCTTTCACTCGTCCGTTTTCGACAAACAACCCCAGGAAAAACCGCCCATTCGTTTGCTCGTGCCAGCCGAGAAGATCGCCTTGGCGCGTGAAACGATATGGCAGCGGCGGCGCCAGTCGAATACCGGCGCGTTGCTCCACTTCACCGCGGAACCAATCGACACCCCGCTCCTGAATCACGTATTTCAAACGGGCATGCTTGCGATTGGTGCGATCTCCAAAATCCCGATGGATCGTCACAACAGCCTTGGCCACGGCTTCGAGATGTTCCGGCTTCAAAAATCCAATCACGTCTGCCACTCGCGGAAAGGTCTGCGCGTTGCCGTGCGACATTCCCATGCCGCCGCCAGCCGCCAGATTGTAACCGACCAGCTTGTCCCCCTCAGCAATGACTATAAACCCGAGATCGTGGGTAAACAGATCGACGTCATTCAACGGCGGGATGGCAAACCCCGTCTTGAACTTTCGCGGCAGGTAAACCTTGCCATAAAGCGGATCAACAAAGCTCTTGCTCTCCTCCGATTGAAGGTCCAGATCCTGGCCTTCCAGCCAAATCTTGTGATAGGCCGGTGTTTTGGGCGCCAAGGCATCCGACAGGCATTTCGCGGCAGCAATCACCTGATCGACGAGCGGATGCGTGGCAGGCGTCGGCGGTGCCATGACATTCCGTTCCACATCACCGCAAGCAGCAATCGTAGTGACGAGGGCTTCATTGAGCGATTTGATCGTCTGCCTCAGGCCGGACTTGATCACGCCGTGAAATTGGAAATCCTGACGCGTGGTGATCCGCAACGTATTGTTCCCATATTGCGTGGCGAGTTGATCGCAGGTCAGGTATTGATCCGCCGTCAACACGCCTCCCGGAAATTTGGTTCGCACCATGAAAATGAACTGCTTCCCGACTTTGCGTTTATCCCGGTCATCTTGTTGATAGACCCCGTGGAATTTCAGGAATTCGTAGTCATCATCGGTGAAGTGGTCCAGGTTGGGATCGGCCAAGGTCTGAGCGATCGTCCCCGTCAACAAAGGATTGTTCGACTTCAACCCTTCGTTTCGGGTTAACTTAACCACGGGCGCAGATTCAATCATAAGTAATTTGCTAATGTTAGTTAGAATACGATAACCCGTGGGTATTGTCAATTGCCTTTGAAGTCGGTTCTTTAGATTCTCTCGTCCCTGACGCGCCCTCCATTCCATTGCAACCTGGCAAATGCGGAGAACGCATCAGGCAATGTTCGCATCGCCATCCGGCCGAATTCTGCCGGATCACTCATGAAGCAACCCAAGTCTCCCAAAGCAGCCCAAGCATCCCAAAGCCGCGAAATCGAGCATTGACCATCGGTTTGAAAGCTGGCATGCTGATCGAGCTATGAAGGAATCGGCGTATGCGATAGGGCAAGCAGTTTTTATCCGGACAGACACCCCAGATTACGCTGAAGAAACGATTCCGTTCAAGAACCTGGAGGAGATGGTTAAGATCTGCTCCGAATCCCACCCGAATCTCACGCTCGAGAAGGTGATTGTTTACAGTTTGCTGGATAGTGAACCGGTCGCCTTGACTTTGGGGTTCATTGCGGCCACGCGAGGGCAACGACCGGAGAACCTGGATCGTATCGAGGCATAAAAAAAGAGCCAGTTCGCACTGGCTCTGGTGATGAGATCATTGACGCCCTCACCGAGGCGCTCAGAAGAGTAACGAGGTCAACTATTTTCTCGCTGTTCGAACCTCATTACGAGCAAGATCTCTCTGCCAACCCTTAGCGAACAGCGAATTGGCTGCTGGTATATGGATAACTCCGCTTCAGTTTTCGTTCAAATTTTTTTCAAGATTCTTCCCCAGGGTACGTTCCTACCGGTGAATCCACCTTCAAACCGACCGTTCCATCGATTCAGCCCAATTCGAAATCGGTAAAAATCTCAGTCATCTCGCGCGAATGAATCACCTGCGCGAAAGGGAGGCGACTGGTGTCGGAAAGGGATTCGGCCAGTGCTCCGCGTTTCCCTGCCCCGGAAATAATCGCCCAGACTCGCTTGGCCGCGATCAACACCGGCAAAGTAAGTGTAATCCGATCCGGCGGCGGTTTCGGCGCGGTCACTTTCGAAAAAGCGCGATCCTGGGGGACCTCTTGGCCGGGGAACAATGAGGCCACATGGCCGTCTTCACCCATGCCAAGGAAAACCCAATCCAGCACCGGATGCCCCTGATCAGACAAAGTGGCGAGCCGGCACAATTCGGCTTCCGCTTCCGCACATGCGAATGCCGGATCCATCTCGGCCCGAATTCGATGAACATGTGCCGACGGGATTTTCAGCGGCAGAAACAAAGCTTTATTTGCCGCCGCGAAGTTGCTCTCCGGATGATCTGGCGGCACGCATCGTTCATCGGCCCAGAAAAAGTGCGCTCGATCGGGCGGCAGGTTTAATTGGGTCCATTCTTTAGCCATCGCCTCGAGCAGCATCGTGGAGATTCGACCTCCGGAGAGCGCGACGGTGACCGGTTCATGGACTTCCGCAATATCGCGGATCCAACGCCGTGCCACCTCTTCAGCCAAGGTAATGTTGTCAGGAAAGCTTTGAATGGAGTGCCGGGCCTCGGTTGCCATGGGCGGAAATGAATAGGATTGCCAATCTCAGGTGATGGGTTGCGGATCGCGCCAAACGTGGCCTGCGTGAGCAAGCAAATCCTCCGCCGCCACCGGGCCCCAGGTTCCGGCGGAGTAAAATTCGCGGTTGCTCAACGGTTTGCCTTCCCATTCCGTTCGAATGCTATCGACAATTCCCCAGGCCGTTTCCACTTCGTCGCGGCGAATAAACAGAGTCGCATCGCCCGCGATCGCTTCGAGCAGCAACCGCTCATAAGCTTCGGGGGTGTAGGCGCCGAATTCCGAGTTGTAGCTGAAATGCATGCGAACGGGGCGCACGCTCAGACTGGTGCCGGGGACTTTGCCATTGAACCGCAGGGAAATGCCTTCGTTCGGTTGCAGGCGCAATGTCAGCGCGTTGGCGTCGAGTTTCGTGCCGCATTGTGCGGCGAAGAGCACGTTAGGAGTCGGTCTGAATTGGATCCTCACTTCGCTGGCGCTGAGCGGGAGGCATTTGCCCGTGCGGAGATAGAAGGGGACGCCGGACCAGCGCCAGTTGTCGATGAACAACTTCATCGCCACGTACGTTTCGACATTCGAATCGGATTTGACACGCGATTCCTGGCGGTAACCCGGGCGCAATTGCCCTTCAATCTGGCCGGCAAAATATTGTCCCCGCACCACTTGCTGCGCGATCTGGCTGGCGCCAAGCGGGCGAATCGATTTCAGCAATTTGACTTTTTCGTCCCGAATGGATTCCGCTTCGAGGGAGACGGGCGGTTCCATAGCCACAAGGGAAAGCACCTGCAGCAGGTGATTCTGAACCATGTCCCGCAAAGCCCCCGCTTCTTCGTAATATCCGCCTCGCGAGCCGACGCCCAGTTTTTCGCTGACGGTGATTTGCACGTGCTCGACGGAGACGCGGCTCCAAAGCTGTTCGAAAATGGAGTTTGAGAACCGGAACATCAAAATGTTCTGCACCGTTTCTTTGCCGAGGTAATGATCGATGCGATAAACCTGCCTTTCATGCGCGTAGCGCGTGAGCTCGTTGTTGAGTATTTGGGCCGATGGCAAATCATGGCCAAAAGGTTTTTCGACCACGATCCGTTGCCAGAAGGGCGGCTGTTGTTCCTTGTAAAGCAATCCAGCCCCATGCAAATGCTCGACCACTTCGGCGAATTGGCTCGGCGGCGTGGCCAGGTAAAAGAGCAAATTATGCCGCAGCGTGTCCTGGCCAAAAGTGGAAAGCAACTGCTCGAGATTGCGGTAAGCGTTGGCGTCGGAGAATTCTCCCTGGCAATAAAAAAGGTGCGTTGCGAAAATCTCCCACACCTCGTTTTCAACCGGTTTGGTCCGGGAAAATTGTTCCAAGGCTTGTCGCAATTCATCGCGCCATTGTTCGTTCGTCTTTTCGCGGCGGGCAAACCCAATAATCCGGAAGGTCACCGGCATCTGCTTTTCTTTGTAAAGATGGTACAACGCCGGAATCAGCTTGCGCGCGGTCAAATCACCGCTGGCGCCAAAAATGACGATCGAGCAGGGCTCGACCGACTTTCGCCCTTCATCCAGCCGGCAGGTCATTAATTCATCGAATTGCACGGACGAATTCATGGCGCCAAACAATGACCAAGGCCGACTTAGAAAGGAAGCAACATTTCAAATCCTGCGCCAGGGCATCGCTCGAATAGAGCAGGCCAATGCATTATTTCCGTTTCCACCAAAGCATTAATTCCAGGCCTGTGCGATTGGGATAGGATCGAGGCACCCATCCGGCCACTAAATCAAAATGCGGGGCGAATCGCTCGAACAGTTCGGATTGCTGAACGCCAAAGGGCGGACCTTCCGTATCCGGAATCATGTAATGCACGGCCAAAAACTGGCCATCGCGCCGCAGCCACCGCAAAATCGCACTCACGTAAGCGTCTCGGAGGCTCGGTTGAATGGCGCAAAAAAAAGTGTGCTCGAAAATCCAGTCGAATTGTCGATCCGGCTGCGCGTTCAAAAAATCAGCCAGTTGAAATTCCGCTGGTAACCTTGCCGATCGCGTTTTCTCCTCGGCCAGGCGAATGGCCGAGGGCGCGATATCAAACCCCACGGCGCGAAAGCCAGATCGAGCCCAGGCCCGCACATCATGCCCGCTGCCGCAACCGGGCACGCACACCTCGCCTTTGGGCAGTTCAGGATGCGATGCCAGAAAATCGACCAATCCAGGCGAAGGCTCGCCCTTTTCCCATGGCAT
>JBFMDG010000011.1:0-30913 GCA_040754135.1 Verrucomicrobiota bacterium | reverse complement strand
CGTTGCGGCGGATTTCATCCTGCAGCGCCATAACCATGTTTTCGGTGTCAGAGATAGTCAGTGCTTTCATGCACGGACCATACACCGGATTGCTTACATAGGCAATTAATTATGACGCTCTGTTTAGAGCCGACTCACGTCAGGCTGCTACGGGGCCATTCGGGTCTGCGTAGCATCGAATGTGAGTTCGATCACTTGTTTCTGGTCGAGACGGCCCGTGACGATCGGCCACGCGCTTGCCGGATCTCATGACGGCCAGCGCCGTTGGTCGCGTGGGCTTGCGAAAGGCGATCGTTTGGCTTGCGCGCGGAAAAAGTTAGAGCCGACTCACGTCAGGCTGCTACGGGGCCATTCGGGTCTGCGTAGCATCGAATGTGAGTTCGATCATTTGTTCCTGGTCGAGACGTCCCTTGGCAATCGGCCGCGCGCTTGCCGGATCTCATGACGGCCAGCGCGATTGGTCGCGTGGGAATGCGCAAGGCGATCGATTGGCTTGCGCGCAGAAAATTTTAGAGCCGACTCACGTCAGGCTGCTACGGGCCATTCGGGTCTTCGTAGCATCGAATGTGAGTTCGATCATTTGTTTCTGGTCGAGACGGCCCGTGACGATCGGCCACGCGCTTGCCGGATCCCTTTACGGCCAGCGCGATTGGTCGCGTGGGCTTGCGAAAGGTGATCGGTTGGCTTGCGCGCAGAAAATATTAGAGCCGACTCACGTCAGGCTGCTACGGAGAAATGGGGGGTCTGCGTAGCATCGAATGTGAGTTCGATCATTTGTTTCTGGTCGAGACGGCCCTTGGCAATCGGCGACGCGCTTGCCGATCCCTTTACGGCCAGCGCCGTTTGTCGCGTGGGCTTGCGAAAGGCGATCGCTTGGCTTGCGCGCGGAAAATATTAGAGCCGACTCACGTCAGGCTGCTACGGAGAAATACGGCCTGCGTAGCATCGAATGTGAGTTCGATCACTTGTCTCTGGTGGAGCCGTCCCTTGGCAATCGGCGACGCGCTTGCCGGACTCATGACGGCCAGCGCGATTGGTCGCGTGGGCTTGCGAAAGGCGATCGCTTGGCTTGCGCGCGGAAAATATTAGAGCCGGCTCACGTCAGGCTGCTACGGGAGGGGAGAGCGGCTCAGCGGCTTTATTCGACCAGGCGATGCTGGAAGGCGTAGCGGGCCAGCTCGACATTGGTCGAAAGCTTGAGCTTTTCCGAAATGCGCGTGCGATACGTGCCGACGGTTTTTTCGCTCAGAAAAAGAAGCGCGGCGATTTCCTTCACGGTCTTGCCGGTGGCAATCAATCGCAGCACTTCCATTTCGCGATTCGAGAGCGCTTCGTGCGGGGTGTGACTCGCCGCATTCCCCAGCGCCGATGCCAGCTTCTCCGCCAACGCAGCGCTGACATATTTTCCGCCCGCCACCACTTTCCGCACGGCCGCCAGCATTTCATCCGACACACTCGATTTCGTCAGATACCCCGACGCCCCCAATTTCAACGCGCGCACCGCGAACTCCTCTTCCGGATAGGAACTCAACACCAACACGGCGGCGTTCGGATGCCATTTCCGGCATTCTCCAATCAGATCCAGCCCGCTGCGCCCGGGCAGATTGATGTCGATGATCACGAGGTCCCATCCTTTCTTGTGCATGAGCAGTTCGATGGCTTGGGCGGCGGTGATTGCTTCGGCAAAGGCCGCTTTTGGAAAGCCTTCCTCGATCAATTGCTTGAGGCCGCGCCGGACAATTTCATGATCGTCTATGAGCAGCACTTTCATACGGGAGATTCCGTTTCACAATTTTCCTGATTGGCCGCCATCGGCACCATCACCACCACGCTGGTGCCGCATGGCTGGTTGCGTTCGAATTGCACCGTGCCCGCGCACAACGAAGCCCGTTCGCGCATGCCAATCAACCCAAGCGATTGCGCCTCGTGCAAGCGCTCCCCCGGCAGGCCGAGCCCGTCATCGGCGATTTCGACGCGCCAATGATTCGAGCGCAATTCCAGGCGGATCATCACCTGCGAGGCGTGGGCGTGGCGGGCGACGTTCGTGAGCGCTTCGCGGCAGATGTAAAACAACTCGGTCACGGCCGTTTTGGTCAGGGAAGGCGTTTTCTCGGGAGCCATCACGGTGCAGCGAATTCCGGTGCGTTCCTCGAACCGGCGGCCCTCCTGTTGCAAGGCAGCCGCCAGGCCGAGCTTGTCGAGCGCGCCGGGACGCAGTTCCGCCGCGATCTTCTGCACGGTGGCTATCGAGCTGTCGGTGAGTTCCGACGCGGCCAGAACGCGTTCAAGCAACGGGTTGATTGCAATGCTGAACGGTTCAGACTCGGACAGCTTCCGTTCGAGCCAGCGCAAATCCATTTTCAAGCCGGTCAGCAATTGTCCGAGTTCATCGTGAATTTCGCGCGAGACGCGCGTGCGTTCCTCTTCCTGCGCACGATGAATGCGCGCGACCAATGCGCGCAACTGTTCGCCCGCCACGCGCAGTTGGTTTTCGGCGAGTTTTCGAGCGGTGATATCGGTGAAGAAAATGGACAAGCCTTCTGGAGAAGGATAAATCCGATTTTCGAACCAGCGGTCATAGGGTGGATAATATTCCTCGATCTGCACGTAGACCTGTTCGCGCATGGCGCGTTCGTAGGTCAGATGGAACGGCTGCCCTACGCCTTCCGGAAACTCCGTCCAGATATTTTTGCCGATTAAATCCTGCGGTTGACGCCCAAAAAGCTGGGCGGCCTTGTCGTTGACGTAGGTGTAACGCCAGTTCTTATCCAGCGCCACGAAAGCATCGGACACCCGCTCGAAAATATCGCGCCGCTCCTGCTCGGCTCGCTTGCGCTCCGTGATATCAAGCACGAAAGCGACACCGCCATCGGGCAATCCCTTCAAAGTGGCGCCGCCTAGAATGATCGGCACGCGACGGCCATCTTTGCGGATGTATTCTTTCTCGAAAGGCGTGCAGCGGCCGGTCGCAGTCAGTTCCAACAGCGCGCGGCGATCCGCTTCCCTGTACTCGGGAGGGGTCAGCGCGACCCAATTCAATTTGCCGCCGGCGAGCTCTTCTTTGCTGTAACCGAGGAGATCGAGAAAAGCTTCATTGGCTCCGGTGATCTGGCCGCTGGCATCCCAGAAAAGAGTGCCCACCATCGGCGATTCGAAAACGCCGCGGAACCGAGCTTCACGATCGCGCAACTCCCTTTCACGCAATTCGCGCGCGACGGCGATGCTGGCCATGGAAGTGGCGACATCAATGAGGCGGCGATGCTCGGGTTTGGGCAAACCGGGCTGGCGATAATAAATCGCAAAGGTGCCGATGACTCGACGCTGGTCGTCAAAAATCGGCGTGGACCAGCAGGCCCGCAGTCCGCAGGCCAGAGCGCCCTGTCGGTAATTCGTCCAGAGAGGATCGGTGGCAATGTCGCCCACGTACACCGGCTCGCGCCGATAGGCTGCTGTGCCGCACGAACCGGCGCTTGGCCCAATCGCTTCTCCGTCGATGGCGCGTTTGAATGCTTCGGGCAGGCTGGGCCCGGCGCCGTGGCGCACGTGCACTCCGTCCGGTTCCAGGAGGAGGATCGAGCAGATCATGTCCGGCGAGAGCGCCTCGATGAACCGGAGGAGTTCATCGAGCGTTTCCTGAAGCGGCGCGCCGATGGCGATCTTTTCCAGAACCAGATTTTGCCCTTTAACGAGCGCTTCCGCCTGCTTGCGCTCGGTCACATCCCGAAAAATGGCGCGGACCGACACGAGCTTGCCCTCGTGCAGGCTGGGATTGCAATTGCCCTCGACGGTGATGCGATGTCCGCCTTTGCCGATCAGCGTGGCATCGACAAAAAGGCTTTGCCCTTCTTTCGATACTTGATGAAATGCGGTTTGGCAGTGATTGAAGCAATCGGGGTGCACCAAATCAAAAATCGTCACTTGCTGCAGCTCGGCCTGGCTGTAACCCAAAGTGCGTTGCCAGGCAGGGTTGAAGTAGAGCAGGCGGCCTTCCGGGGAAATGATGACAATGAGATCGTGAGCGTTATCGAACAGATCTCGCAAACGCGCTTCGCTTTGGCGCAAGGCTTCACTTCGTTCTTCCAGTTCGGCGTTTTTCTCTTCGAGTTTCGCAACCAGGCGTTGGCTGTACTGCTGCATCGTTTCCAGATCCTGGTCGAGACTCGAGGGCAAGGCGGCTTGCGCGCGTTTCCCAGGCCAATGCTTGCGCAACGCATCGAGCAGATCCGCCGTCGCCGCCGGTTTGATGAGGAATTCGTCACCACCCACTTGCCGCGCCAGGGCGGCGTCCCCGGGAGAAGTGTAAGTCGCGGAATGAAAGATGAAGGGGAGATGCCGCCATTGGGTGCTGCGCCGGATTTCGTAACACAACCGATAGCCATCCATGTTCGGCATCAGGATATCGGAAATAATGGCATCGACCCCGCCGCGCTCGAGAATCGCGAGCGCCTGAAGCCCGTCGGCGGCGGTCAACACCCGATGTCCTTCGGCTTGCAGTTGCGCGGTGAGCAGACGGCAATTAATCGGGTTGTCGTCCACCACCAGCACGGCCGGCAATGGCCGGGTGGAAGCGGGTGCGAGTTCGGTTGAAAACGGATGTTGTGGGTCCATGCGAAATAACTCGAATGCGCTCACGTCTTCAGCCGATCGGAGCGTCCGGCGCGTCCGGAAACATTTCCCGCAATTGCCGCTGGACCACGGTTTCCAGGCAGGCGGGACAATAGCCGTGCGAAAACCGGGCATCGGACCTTTCCGTAATGAACGATTCGACCGAGTGCCAGTAGTTCTGGTCGTCGCGAATTTTTTTGCAGCAGGCGCAAATGGGGAGCAGTCCCGAGAGCTGTTTCACCTCCGCCAGAGCGCGTTCCAGCGCGACGTTTTTTTGGGCCAGCTCGGCCGTGCGGATGGAGACGCGCTTTTCCAATTCGCCGTTCAACGCCGACAATTCGTCGGTCTGCGATTGCAGTTTGTGATTGGCGCGGAGCAATTCAGACTGGGCGTGTTCGAGATCCTGATTGCGCTCTTCGAGCTTTCGCACGAGCACGGCATTGTACTCGCGCATCACGACCAGATCGTCGGGAAGCGTTTTGCCGGGTTGTGGCCGTTCCTCCTGGGCTTTCAAGAGTTCCGAAACGGTTTGCAGCAGCACGGCGCGCGCAGCCGGTTTGACGAGGTATTTGTCCGCGCCCACAACCCGCGCCATTTTTTCGTCGCTCGGCGAGTTGTAGGTGCTGGTGTAAACAAGAATCGGGAGCACCTGGAACTCGGCCCGTTTGCGCAACTGATGGCAGAGGGCGAATCCGTCCATGTTCGGCATGAGCACGTCCGTGATTAAGGCAGCGCACGGCGTGGATTCGAGGACGGCCAGCGCTTCGAGGCCATCGGCCGCTTCCAGCACGCGCAGGCCTTCCGACTCGAGGATGCCGCGCACCACCTTGCGCGCGATCTCGGTGTCATCGACCACCAGAATGGGGTTGGAAGCCGTCATAAAATCGCTTCATCTCACGCGTTCTTTTTGGCCACGTCCTGCAATTCCCGGGCGAGGTTGCGCGTGTCGATGGGCTTTTGCACGAAACCATCGCAGCCGGCCATCTGGGATAATCGCTGGAAAGGCCAGGCGGTAACCGCGGAGGTGGCCACCACGGGCACGTTGCCGAAATCGGGACTGGACTTCACCAATCGCGCAAACGCCAGTCCATCCATGCCCGGCAAAAGAATGTCCACCAGCACGAGATCCACTTTGGTTTCCTTCAGCCGCGCCAATCCATCCTCGGCATTTGTGGCCTGAATGATTTCCACGCCGGCACTTTCCAGAACCTGCACAAAAAGTTTCAAATCGGTAGGATCATCGTCGATCAACAGAATTTTCATTTTTACTTTCGTTCAGGCTGGGGAGGGGTCGATCGCCTGTTGATCGAGTTTCGGGATTTGGGGGAGGCGCCGATTCGGCCGCCTGCGAGGCTGGCGCGGCGGACGGCGCGGCGGGGCTGGGAGCCGGTTCCGATGCGGCTGGGCGGAGCAGCCAGGTGAGCGCCTTGACTGCAAGTTCGAGCGCGAGAAATGGTTTGGCGATGACGTCGTTTCCGCCGCAAAGGCTGGCGCGCGCGCGATGTTCGAAGGCGTTCAAGCCCGAAACAAAAACCACGGGCGTCTGACGGTTTGAAGGCATGGCACGCAGGCATTCGCACACTTCATATCCGTTTTGCCCGGGCATTTCGACATCGAGAAAAATGAGATCGAACGTGTTTTCTTCGAGCAGGCCAAGCGCGGCGGCGGATGAGCTGACCACGATGGGCCGGATGTGCACTTTCTGCAGCGCGTTGACGAGCGTTCGTCGCGAAATGAGATCGTCATCGAGCACGAGCACGCGAAAAGCATCGGCCCATTCCATTTCGCGGCGCGCCGGTTGCAGGAGCAAATCGCCGAGAAAATCGATAGCGTTCGCCACGGTGCGCAAAACCGAGGCGTTGAGCCGATCCTCTTTTTCGTGGAGCACCTTGAGAAACGCTTCGAGAGCGCCGCTGAATCTGGCCGCCTGGCGCAATCCGACAAATCCCGCATTGCCGGTCAGGGAATGAACCAGGCGAAAAAGTTCGAGCAGCTGCGCGGAACGGGCGACGGCATCGGGATTGCGCGAAAACGCTTTGAATCGTTCGCGCAATTCCTGAATCAACCCCGGCACGGATTTGAGAAATGCATGTTTGCGCCCCGCGAGAAAATTGTCTTCGAGATCCGCATCCCCGGTCCGGGCATCGATGGCATCCGGCCGGGTGTCGCCGGCCAGGATGCTGGCGGCGGCGAGCGAACTTTTCACGAGTTCGACGAGCAATTTCGGGGTGCAATCGCTTTTGACGATGCATTTGGATGCGCCGGCTTTCCAGGCTGCCTGCACCAGGTTGCTGAGATATGCATTGGTGAACACGATGACCGGGATGCGCCGGGTCGGTTCATGCGCGCGGATGAACTTGAGCACCTCGACTCCATTCATGCCCAGGAGCATGAGATCGAGCAGGACCAGATCGGGTGTGGCCTGGCGCAGCGATTCGACCGCTGCTCCGCCATCACCGAGCGTTAGCACCTGATAGCCTTCGACCTGGAATTTGTTCTGATAGATCCGCTGGATGATGGGATCATCTTCGACAATCAAAATGTTTTTCATGGGGTCGGCCGGAGTCCGGAACAATCGTTGTTTGCATTTGAGCCCATTTGGAGCGGTTTCGTTTCGAGCATCGCACCGGGCTTGAGCGCGAACTGCGGAGCGGCCTGGCAAAGTCCCTGGGCGAGCACGTGATCCCGCAGCAGTGCCTGGCCGCTGGCCGCGATAGTCTGGGCATAATCACGCTGAGTTTCGTCGAGGCGGGTATCGAGCAGAAGGTGCGTCATGCCAATCACGCCGTTCATCGGGGTGCGGATCTCGTGGCTCATGTTGGCGAGAAACTCACTCTTGGCTTGGGCCGCATGTTCGGCGGCCTCTCTGGCCTTTTCCATTTCGAGCTGCGCCCGCAGCCGCTCGGTGCAATCGCGAAAAATGGCCCGCGTCGCCGTCGGTTGCCCGTCCTTGAACTGGCAATGCGCGTTGCCCTCGACGAAAATTTCGCGCCCATCCTTGGCCAGGAAAGCGGTTTGCACCAAGGAAATCCGTTCGCCCGCCATGATACGCTGAAAAACTGCGCCGCAACGCTCGCGATGATCGGGATGAACGATGTCGAAGACTCGCAGCGATTTCAGATCTTCCGGAGTGTAACCGAGCGTACGATGCCAGGCCGGGTTCACAAAGATGAATCGCCCATCCGGCAACACGCTTTGAATCAGGTCGCTGGTATTTTCAAACAGATCGCGGAACCGTTCCTCGCTTTCCACGAGTGCGGCCATCTGGAGCTCACGTTCGCGTTGATGGGATTGCCGGTGTCGATCGAGCTGCCAGCCATGCACGGCCAATCCAGCCGAAACGAGCAGAATCGCGCCCGCCAAAACCAGCGCCATCCGCCGCACCGATTCGGACAATTTGGATTGGGCATCGAACTCCTTCGCTTGGACCTGGCTGATTGAACTGCGCACCGCCACCAGTTCGCGATTGACGGCGGCAAAGTTTCGATCCATCGCCGCCATGCGCGCCGCCGCCAGCTGCTCCTGGCCATCGGCAAGCAATTGAAAGAGCTGCCGGGCCTGCCCCACCATCTCGATCATCGCCGCCGAAGCATGGTCGATTTCGCGGATGATCGGTTGGGAATCCTGCTCGGGCAAATTGGTTTCCACTTGCGCGCGCAACCGGGCGGTTTGTTTCTCGAACAGAGCGAACGCCGCTTCCATCCGCCGGCTTTCCCCGGCCACGTCCCGGCTGTCGAACACATCGTTGCCCGGAGCGTTTACCTCCGCGGCCAACAACCCCAGTTGCGAGAACTGTTCGCGCAACACCGACCATTGGCGATTGGTCTCGACGGTCTCCGTGTAAAGCCGCGTGAGCCAATGATTGAGAAAGGCGCTCGAGCCGATGGTCAGGAAGACAAATGCCGCCAGGACGAAATAAACCCGCTGCCAGAAAGGACGCACGCGCGGCGCGAGCTGGGTTTCATTGGAATCGTTCATAAAGCAAAACGGGCTGCTCAGATCGTTTCGCGGCCGGTCCGAATCTGGCCGTCATTCTGCCATAAACTGGCGCCCGGCGGCAAGACGCGGATTCTCACCGCTTCCATCAAGGGCGGCGAAAATTGCACGCGCAGCGTTTGGCGCGGTGACACCGAATCAAACTCGGCGCGAATCGGAATCGTCAAAATGCGCACGGCTTTTTCACCACGCGCGAAAGAGGTTGTCATCATGGTTTGCTCGACTTCAAAGAAAGGCCGCCACCTGCTCGGGCAGCGTGCGCGTGTTAATCGGTTTGGTGATGTAACCGTCGCAGCCGGCGGCGCGCGCTTTCTGGTCGTCGCCTTTCATGGCGAACGCGGTCAGCGCGACGATCTGAATGCCGGCGGTGGCCGGATCCGCTTTCAATTTTCGCGTCAGCGTCAGGCCATCCATTCCGGGCAGCGCAATGTCCATGAGAATCAATTGCGGCTTGGATCGATGAATAATCTGCAAGGCTTGCTCGGCGTCGCCCGCTTTTTCGATCGTGTAACCGCTGAATTCCAAAACGTCCGACACGAGTTTCAGATTCGTCGGGTTGTCATCGACCACGAGGATCATGGCGGCCGATCGGCCGGTGTTTGGCGAATTCAGATCGCGCATGGAGGAACGGTCTGCCGCGGTGGATGGAGTGGGTTCGTGAGAGTTCATGGGCTAAGCATCATTGCGCAGACGCGCCTGAGTCCGGGGTGGTGGTGGGCAATTCGACGATGAAGGTGCTGCCTTTGCCATATTCGCTTTGGACACCGATGGTGCCATGCTGCATCTCGACAATTTTCTTGGTGAGGGCGAGGCCGAGCCCGCTCCCTTCAAAGCGGCGGGCAGTGCCGGACTCGAGTTGCTCGAATTCGCGGAAGAGGCGTGGTGTGTCTTCGGGTTTGATACCGATGCCCTGGTCTTTGACCTGGACCTGGAAACGGTTGTGTCCCTGCGCGGCGGCCACAATCTCGACCTGGCTGCCGCTCTCGCTGAACTTGATGGCGTTCGAAAGGAGGTTGTAGCAGACCTGTTTGAACTTTTGCGGATCGATCGTGACGGATTCGAGCCCGGGCGCGACCGACCATTTCAAGCCGACCTGCTTTTTGTGAGCGATGCCTTTGACCACGGCGCAGACTTCCTCGATGCTCCGGGCGAGCGAGAAGGTTTCCGGATTCAATTCCATTTTTCCAGCTTCGACCTTGGCCAGATCGAGGACGTCGTTGATCAATTGCAACAGATGCCGCGCGCTGTTGAGCACGTCGGCCATGTACTCTTTCTGCTTGGGCCGGAGCGGGCCGGGCTTTTCGTCGTGCAGAAATTCCGAAAAACCGATGATGCCATTTAGGGGGGTGCGCAGCTCGTGCGACATGTTCGCCAGGAATTCGCTTTTCATGCGGTTGGCTTCCTGGAGCGATTGTTCGAAGCGCTTCCGCTCGGTCACATCGCGCGCCGCCGCGAACACGCCCTGCAACTTGCCATCGCGATCGTAGAAGGTGGCGGCGTTGTAAGAGACGACCGTTTCCCGCCCCTCTTTGTTGCTGGCGGTCAGTTCGTAATTGGTCACCTTGCCCTCCGTGAGCACAAGCCGGATGCCTTCATCGGCGCGGCGCGGATCGGTGAAGTAAGTCTTGAACGCGGAACCGATCAGCTCGTCGCGCGAATAACCGGTCAAGGCTTCCATCTGCTGATTGACGTCCGTGATGATGCCGAGCGGATCGGTGGTCATGAGGGCGTCGATGTTCGATTCGATGAGTGAGCGGGTGTAGAACTGCTGATTGCGCAACTGGAGTTCGAGCTCCTTTTGCGCGGTGATGTCGCGGGCGCCGGCCAGAATGCCGAGCGCTTTGCCCAACGCGTCGGTGAACACGCCGGCGTTGAAACTGACCCGGATGCGGCGGCCATGCCGCGTGATCAACACCAGCTCATAACCGAGCACGCGCCTTTCCTCGAGCGTTTGCTGGACACCGTTACGCGCGCGATCGGGCTCCGTGAAATAATCCTTGAACCGCGAATTGATCAGATGTTTCCGCGAGTAACCGGTCAAGCGCGTCGCTTCCTCGTTCACGTCGGTGATGATCCCATCGGGTGCGATGGCGAAGAGGGCGTCGGCCGACGCCTCAATGAGCGATCGGTTGTAGGCCTGTTGCTCGGTCAATTGGCCCTGCAAGCGGGCTTGCTCGGAAATGTCGCGGGCGCTGGCAAAAATACCCTGCACGCGCCCATCGGCATTGCGGAAGACGGAAGCGTTGAACGAAACCGTGGCTTTGCGGCCCTCCTTGGTTTTCAACACCAGCTCGTAATTCGTAACCATTCCCTTCGCGAACGTCTGTTTCACGCCCGAATCCGCGCGCTCCGGATCGGTGAAATATTTCTTAAACGACGAGCCGATCAGTTCCTCGCGCTTGTAAGCGGTCATGCGGCACATCTGCTCGTTCACATCGGTGATGAAACCGTCCGGATCGACCGTAATCAAACCGTCCACGGAAGATTCGATGAGACCGCGGTTGTAGGCTTGATTCTCGCGCAATTGCTCTTCGAGACGAACGCGATCGGTGATATCGCGGGCGGAGGCGAAAATGCCTCTGACTTTGCCGGACGGATCTTTGAAGACCGAAGCGTTGAACGACACCTGGAGCAGGCGGCGCGAACGCGAAATGAGGGTGAGCGCATATTCCGTCACCACTTCTTTGTCGAAGGTTTCCTGCACCCCCAGCCGCGCCCGCTCCGGTTCCGTGAAATAATCGGCAAAGGGAGATCCGATTAACTCGGCCCGTCCATAACCGGTCATCAGGCACATCCGATCGTTCACATCGGAAATGGTGCCGGCAGGATCGACCGTGATGAGCCCGTCCACGGATGATTCAATCAGACCGCGGTTGTAGGCTTGTTGTTCGCGCAATTGCTGTTCGAGCTTTTTCTGTTCGGTAATGTCGCGCGCGGCGGCGAAAACCCCTTGCAGCTTACCGGAGGCGTCGTTGAAAGTGACCGCGTTGTAGGAGACGACCGTTTCACGGCCGGATTTGCCGCGCACGGTCAATTCGTAATTTGTGACCTTGCCCTCGCGCACCACGAGGCGAATGCCTTCCTCGGCGCTTTGTGGATTGGTGAAATAGTTTTTGAACGGGGAGCCGATCAGTTCTTCGCGCGAGCAACCGGTCAAGGCCGCCATTTGTTGATTGACGTCTGTAATGATCCCGAGCGGATCGGTGGTCATGAGCGCGTCGATGTTCGCCTCGATGAGCGAGCGGGTGTAGAACTGGGCGGACTGGAGTTGGCCTTCCAGCTGTTTTTGCGCGGTGATGTCGCGCGCGCTCGCGAAGATGCCGCGCACTTTGCCGCTGCGATCGCGGAAAACGGCGGCGTTGAATGAAACCGGCACCTGCCGGCCATCGGCGGCCAGCAACGTGAGAACGTAATTCGTGACCGCGCCTTCCTTGAACGTGAGATGCACGCCTTCCTCGGCGCGGGCGCGTTCGAGGAAATAACCCGGGAAAGAAGAACCGATCAGCTGATTGCGCGGGCGCCCCGCCATTCGGCCCATCGTTTCATTCACGTCCGTGATCACCATTTGCTCATCGACGGTGACGAGACCATCGACCGACGCTTCGATGAGACCGCGGTTGTAAGCGCGCTCCTCGCCCAACTGCGTTTGAAGCCGCGCCTGATCGGTGATATCGCGGGCTGAGGCGAAAATGCCGCGGACATTGCCGGCAGGATCTTTGAAAATCGCGGCATTGAAGGAAACGAGGCTTTCGCGGCCGTCCTGGGCGCGCAAGGTCAGCTCGTAATTGGTCACCGCTCCTTTGTCGAGCGTGAGCCGGACTCCCTCGACGGCGCGTTTCGAGTCAGTGAAGAATCTCGAGAATGGCGAGCCGATCAGTTGATCGCGCGTGTAACCGGTCATGCGGCACATCGTTTCGTTTACGTCCGTGATGGTAATGGCCGGGTCCACCGTGATGAGGCCGTCCAGGGAAGCTTCGATGAGACCGCGATTGTAGGCCCGTTCGTCAGCGAGCTGCGTTTGCAAGCGGGCCTGTTCCGTGATGTCACGCGCAGAAGCGAAAATGCCGCGCACTTTGCCGGAAGGATCTTTGAACACCGACGCGTTAAAGGAAACGCGCAGCGGCTGGGCGTTGCGTTTGGCCAGCGTCAACACGTAATCGGTCACCACTCCTTTCTCGAAGGTTTCATTCACCCCCGAGGTGGCGCGATCCGCATCGGCAAAGTAATCGGCGAACGGCGTGCCGATCAGTTCTTCGCGCGGATAACCTGACATGCGGCACATCTGCTCGTTCACATCGGTGATGATGCCCAAGGGATCGACGGTAATGAGGCCGTCCACCGAAGCTTCGATGAGACCGCGATTATAGGCGTGGGATTCGCGCAGTTGTTGTTCGAGCTTCTTTTGCTCGGTAATGTCGCGGGCGGCGGCAAACACGCCCTGCAATTTTCCGGCCGCATCCCGAAACGTCGAGGCGTTGTAGGAAACCACCGTCATCCGGCCGGTTTTGGAAAGCGCGGTCAGTTCGTAATTGGTGACCTTGCCTTCGCGCAACACTTGCCGGATGCCTTCCTCGGCCAGCTTCGGATCGGTGAAATAATTCTTGAAAGCCGATCCGATCAATTCGTCGCGGCTGTAACCCGTCAATGCCTGCATCTGCTCGTTCACGTCCGTGATGACGCCGAGCGGATCGGTGGTCATGAGCGCGTCGATATTGGATTCGATGAGCGAGCGGGTGTAAAACTGCGTTGCCTTTAACTCCTCAGTCAGCCGGATTTCGGCCGAGATATCTTTCGAAATGAGGAGATAACCGATGGCGCGCCCGCGCATGTCGCGGCGCGGAGTGATGACGACGCGCGCCGTGAAGCACTGGCCATTCTTGCGCAGACGCGTGATGGTGCCTTCCCATTTTCCCTCGCGCAGAGCGGTGGCGAGAATCTCTTTCGGTTTGCCGGCTTTGACATCTTCGCGCGCATGGAGAATGTCCGAGTTCGCTTTGCCGACGACCTCTTCGGGTTCATAGCCGTAAAGACGGCGCGCGCCTTCGTTCCACAGGAGGATTTTCCCTTCGAGATCTTTTCCAATGACGGAATACTCGGTCGAGGACTCAAGCACGTTGGTGATGAAATCGACGGCTTCCTGCGCGTTCCCCACAATGGCGCTGTCGAACAGCTTCGCCTTGCGCACCTCCTCGACAAACCGCTGCTCGCCAGTCATGTCTTTCGACATGAGCAAAAATCCGATCGCACGGCCGGCGGCATCGAAGCGCGGCGTGATGACCACGCGCGCGGTGAATTGCTCGCCATTCTTGCGGACGCGGCGGATGATCCCTTCCCATTTGCCGTCGCGCAAAGCCGCTTCCATCATCTCTTGCGGTTTGCCCGCAGCCACGTCCTCGGGCGAATGCAGAATGCGGCTGTCCAGACAGCCGATGACCTCTTCGGGCCCGTAACCATAAAGGCGGCGGGCGCCTTCATTCCAGAGCTGGATTTTGCCGGAGAGATCTTTGCCGATGATCGAGTATTCCGTGGAGGACTCGAGGATGTTTTGCAGAAACGCCGTCATGTCGCCGCTATCAGCGGATTCCAAAAGATCGGGCGATGCCATCGAAGCAGATAAGTTTTTTGAAGGAGTTTGTTTCGCTTGCATTGCAGGAGGGCAGTTCGGGTTCGGGTCAGGTTGAGACTGGTTGCAATTCGTTGAAATGGCGCGCCAGGTTTTCGAGGATCGGACCGAGATGTGCGAATCCGGTTTCCTTGCCGAGGAACAGATCCGCTCCATGATCCAGGCACTGGCGGCACCAGGCGGTATTCGAGTGTTGCGTGTAGATGATGAAGACGATTTCCGGGATTTCTCGCTTGATCGCGGTCAGGACATCGAGACCAGTCCCGCCGGGCATGCATAGGTCCAGCAAAACCACATGCGGCTGGCCAAACCGAATTCCCGTGAGAGACGAATCGACATCTCCGGCCTCGCCGACGATTTCGATGCCGCCCAAATCCGAAATGGCTTCCGTGATTTGTTTGCGCACGAGGATTGAGTCATCTGCTATGAACAATTTCATGTTCCCAGCGTGAAGAGGCCGCGATCAATTGCCTAGTTGGAGAAATCACCAATTGTATTGTCGGAATCGCGCAGACGCGCGCGTCATAGTTTTTACTACAACACCGCGGTCTTTAGAATTGCGCGTTCCAATCGCCCCCGCCGCCCGTAGCAGCCTGACGTGAGTCGGCTCTAAATTTTTCTGCGCGCAAGCCAAACGATCGACTTGCGCATGCCCACGCGACTAATCGCGCTGGCCGTCATGAGATCCGCCAAGCGCGTCCCCGATTGCCAAGAGACGCCTCCACCAGAAACAAGTGATCGAACTCACATTCGATGCTACGCAGACCCGAATGGCCCCGTAGCAGCCTGACGTGAGTCGGCTCTAACATTATCTGCGCGCAAGCCAACCGATCACCATTCGCATTCTTACGCGAACAATCGCGCTGGCCCTAATGAGATCCGCCAAGCGCGTGACCGATCGTCAAGGGACGCCTCCACCAGAAACAAGTGATCGAACTCACATTCGATGCTACGCAGACCCAATTCTCCGTAGCAGCCTGACGTGAGTCGGCTCTAACATTATCTGCGCGCAAGCCAAACGATCACCATTCGCATTCTTACGCGAACAATCGCGCTGGCCCTAATGAGATCCGCCAAGCGCGTGACCGATCGTCAAGGGACGCCTCCACCAGAAACAAATGATCGAACTCACATTCGATGCTACGCAGACCTTAAAAGCCCCGTAGCAGCCTGACGTGAGTCGGCTCTAGATTTTTCTGCGCGCAAGCCAACCGATCACCTTGCGCATGCCCACGCGAACAATCGCGCTGGACGTCATGAGATCCGGCAAGCGCGTCTCCGATTGCCAAGAGACGCCTCGACCAGAAACAAATGATCGAACTCACATTCGATGCTACGCAGACCTCAAAAGCCCCGTAGCAGCCTGACGTGAGTCGGCTCTAACATTTTCTGCGCGCATGCCAAACGATCACCATTCGCACTCCTACGCGCCCAATCGCGCTGGCCGTCATGAGATCCGCCAAGCGCGTGACCGATCGTCAAGGGACGCCTCCACCAGAAACAAATGATCGAACTCACATTCGATGCTACGAAGACCCGAATGGCCCCGTAGCAGCCTGACGTGAGTCGGCTCTAACTTTTTCTGCGCGCAAGCCAAGCGATCACCCAGCGCCTTCCTACGCGCCCAATCGCGCTGGCCGTAATGAGATCCGCCAAGCGCGTCCCCGATTGCCAAGGGACGTCTCGACCATGAACAAATGATCGAACTCACATTCGATGCTACGAGGAATTCAACCGCAGCCCAATTCAACCATTCAACCATTTAACCATGTAACCTTTTAACCTTTTAACCATGTAACCCTTCAACCCTTCAACTCTTCAACCCTTCAACTCTTCAACTCTTCAACCCTTCAACTCTTCAACCCTTTAACTCAGCCCCCTTACTCCACCAAACGGTGATCCAGCGCGTAGCGCATTACCTGCGCGTTGCTTTGCAAGCCCATCTTCTTCAGCAACCGCGCGCGATGCGTGCTCACCGTCTGGACACTCAGGCTCAATTGCGATGCGATCTCCTTCAACCCTTGCCCCGACGCCATCATTTGCATGATTTGAAATTCGCGCGGCGACAGTTTTTCGTGTGGCTCTGCTTGAACATTGCCGGAAAGGTTCGCCGCGAGTTTTTCGGCCACGGCCGGTGACACATAAATTCCGCCGCCCACGATCTTCTTAATGGCCGCCACCAGTTCGGTTGGGGCGTGAATTTTGGTGACGTATCCAGAGGCGCCAGCTCTGAGCGCCTGCAGCGCGAGCTTGTCCTCCGGGTGCATGCTCAAGAAGAGCACCGGCAATTTCGGACAAATTTTCCGAATGTCCGGCAAAATATCCAAACCGCTTCGTCCGGGCATGCTGATGTCGAGCACGAGCGCGTCCCAACGTTTCTGCGGCAAGGCCTCGAGAATTTGCCGGGCATTTTCCGCTTCGCCAATGACCGCTTTCTCGAAGGCCTCGAACAAGATCTCCCTCAATCCGCGTCGGAAAATGGAGTGATCATCTGCAATGAGTAATTTCACGATTGGCCTATTGTTTCAGGAGTATCAGGATGACGCGGTATCTGGCATTGGCGAACCGGCCGGCGCCAGCGGCATTCGCAAGGTGACTCCGGTCCCTTTGCCCGGCTGAGAATTGAATTCGATTTCGCCGCCGATAAGCAGGGCGCGTTCGCGCATGCCTGTCAGGCCAATGGTGTGATGCTTGTGCAACGCGGCCGGGTCGAATCCAATGCCATCGTCTTCGACGCGCAACAACAGTTCACAATCGCTATGGACCAGCGACACCTTCACCTGCGCAGCGCGGGCGTGCCTGGAAATGTTGGTGAGGATTTCCTGGAAAATGCGAAAGAGGCCGGTGCTCTGGGCCGGTGACAAATTCAAGCGTTCCGGGATCGCGACCCAATCGCAAGGCACGCCCGTGCGCGCCGAAAAATCCTCGGCTTTCCATTTGAGGGTTTCGAGGAGGCCGAGTTCCTCGATCATGGCCGGGCGCAGTTCGCCGCTGATGCGTTGCACTGTTCGAACCGTGCTTTCCAGAAGCGACGTGGCGGATTTAAGGCGGGCGAGCCAAGGCTGTTTGATCTCGTCCGGGGGCGACCACTTGCGCATTTGCCGGTCGAACCAGGCCAAATCGAAATTCAAACTGGTCAACGCCTGGCCGAGTTCATCATGGATTTCGCGGGCGATGCGCAGCGCTTCCTCTTCGCGCACCGATTCCAGACGGGCCGCCATCTCGCGCAATTCGGCGCGCGATTGCTGCAGTTTCTCGTAAACGATCTTTCGCTCCGTCACGTCGCGAAGGATCTCGACGATTCCGCGCAACGCCCCTGCTTCGTCACGAATCGTGGTCAAAATCACATCCGCCCAGAACCGAGCCCCTCCTTTGCGCAAACGCCAGCCTTCGAATTGCGCCCGCCCATGAGCGAGGGTGGTTTTCAATAGTTCTTCCGGGCGCGATCGCTGCCGCTCTTCAGGCGCGAAAAACACGCGGAAATGTTGTCCGATAATTTCATCGGCGGCATAGCCATTGATCCGTTCAGCCCCGGAATTCCAGCTGACCACGCCACCGTCCGGATCGAGCATGATGATGGCGTAATCCTTGATCGAAGAGACGAGCAGTCGAAAGCGTTCTTCGCTGGCTTCGAGTTCGCGGCTGCGTTCGGCCAGCGCCAGGTTTTTCTCTTCGAGTTTGGCCACGAGCCGATGGCTATACTCGGAGAGCACTTCCTCGGTGCGGAGGGGAAGCGGTTGATGGGGCGTTTTGCCGGCGTTTTCGAGCACGGTGCGCACTGTTTCCAAAAGCACCTTCCGGCTGACCGGCTTCCGCAGGAAACGGTCCGCGCCCAATTCCAGGGCAAATTTTTCATCGGACGGCGAGGTGTAAGTGCTGGTCAGGAAAATGAAAGGCAGATTGCGCCATTGTTCCCGGCTGCGAATCGCGTGGCAAAAACGGTAGCCGTCAAAATTCGGCATGAGGATATCTGAGAGAACGGCGTCAAAGGGCTCCTCCTCGAGGCGGTGCAATCCCTTCAAGCCATCGCTTTCAGCCGCCACCACATAGCCTTCGCCCTCGAGCATCACACGCAGAACCTTCCGGTTCAATTCATCATCATCAACAACTAAAATCTTCATACCACTTCCCGAAGACCATCGGTCACGCTGAAAACAAAGCGATGTAAGCAAAAAACGTTGGAAAATCGAAACAATTTTTTAGGGCGCGACGCGTTCGGGGCGTTTTGCGAATGCGGATTGGCGCATGCTTCTTGCGGGTTTACTTCGAAATGACCGTGCCATTTGCGCTTCAGCAATTGCCGGATGCCAAAAACAGGCAGGGTCCCTCTTGGAAACGTTTTGTCCCTGTGCGTACTTGATGGTGAACAACAGGTGCTCTGAGTGCGAACCGTCAGAGCGTCATTGCACATTCAACAGCGTAAGGAGATACCATGAAAATATTACGACGAATATCAGTCGCCGCCGCCATGGGCGCCCTCAGCTTAGCCCTGTTTTCGGGAGCTCGCGCCCAGGAAGCGGATGCCAATAAAGCGGATCAAGATCAAGGCAACCCGCCGCCGCTTCAATCCACCGATCGCTATGATATCAACAAAGATCGCGATCTTACCGATGATCGGGACACCGCCGATCGCCAACACACCGGAGTTCCTGCGGCCAACAAAGCAAGCGGCCTGATCGGTATGCAGGTGAAAAATCATCAAAATGAAAACCTGGGCGAAATCAAAGATCTCGTCATCGACCTGCCTTCCGGCAAGGTGTCCTATGCCGTCCTCGCCGTCGGCGGATTCCTCGGGATCGGCGAAAAACTGCTCGCCATTCCGCCGAGCGCTTTCACCGTCTCCGGCGATGATCGCATGCTGATGCTCAACGCCGACAAGTCGAAAATTGAAAGCGCACCCGGGTTCGCGCGCACCAATTGGCCCGACGTGCGCAATCCAAGCTGGGGTGCAGAAGCATTCTGGAAAGAGGGCGCCGACGTCGATGTGGACGCGGACGTGGACATCGACAAGGACAAATCCGAGCTCGACATCGATGTGAATCGGGACGTCGAGTTGAAAGGCGAAATTGATCGAGACAAGGGTGACCTGGACCTGAAAGGGGAAATCGATCAGAAAAAGTTCAATAATGACGATCGAAACTTCCAGGGCGCCAATAAGAGCACCGACCGGGATTACGCCGCCGATGAAAAACGGCTCACGTTCAAAGGCACCATCAAATCCGTGGACGCTGAAAAGCGCATGATCACCGTCGAGAGCGGGTCGGATTCGAAGGATTTCTACCTGCAAGAGGACGTTCGAATCATCATGGCGCGCAATGCCAATGCGAAACTGGTGGATTTGAAACCGGGGTACAGCGTGGTCGTTGGTTATCACAAGGACAGCGAGGGGTCGAATGTGGCCCATAGCGTGAGCAAAACCGATCGGCCATAAAGGCAGAGAGGCCAAGGCAGGTTACCCGGGAAACACGAGGAGCATAACACTCCTCGTGTTTTTTTGCGGCGCCGCAGCCCCCGTAGCAGCCTGACGTGAGTCGGCTCTATATTTTTCCGCGCGCATGCCATTCAGTTGCCCAGCGCATTCCTACGCGACCAAGAGCGCTGGCCGTCATGAGATCCGTCAAGCGCGTGACCGATCGCCAAGGGACGCCTCGACTAGAAACAAGTGATCGAACTCACATTCGATGCTACGCAGACCCCCAATTTCCTCGTAGCAGCCTGACGTGAGTCGGCTCTAAATCCTTCTGCGCGCAAGCCATTCGATCACCCAGCGCATTCCCACGCGACCAAGAGCGCTGGCCGTCATGAGATCCGCCAAGCACGTGACCGATCGTCACGGGCCGCCTCGACCAGAAACAAGTGATCGAACTCACATTCGATGCTACGAAGACCCCCAATTTCCTCGTAGCAGCCTGACGTGAGTCGGCTCTAACTTTTTCTACGCGCAAGCCATTCGATTACCCAGCGCATTCCTACGCGACCAAGAGCGCTGGCCGTCATGAGATCCGCCAAGCGCGTGACCGATCGTCACGGGCCGTCTCGACCAGAAACAAGTGATCGAACTCACATTCGATGCTACGCAGACCCCCAATTTCCTCGTAGCAGCCTGACGTGAGTCGGCTCTAACTTTTTCTGCGCGCAAGCCAACCGATCGCCTTTCGCATTCCCACGCGACCAATCGCGCTGGCCGTAAAGGGATCCGGCAAGCACGTCGCAGATTGCCACGGGGCGGCTTCACCAGAAACAAGTGATCGAACTCACATTCGATGCTACGCAGACCCCCAATTTCCTAGTAGCAGCCTGACGTGAGTCGGCTCTAACTTTTTCTGCGCGCTCCGGAATCGGCTCAGAAAGTACGAGATTGTTCCTTCGAGTTCGTTTAAACTTTTCCGGAAGCCATGAAAAAACCGCTCCGAGTGCTCATTGTGGAGGATTCCGCGTTCGATGCCCAGATGCTCGTCACCGTGCTCAAGAAGGCCGGTTACGATCTCACATTCGAACGCGTCGAAACGGCGGAGCAAATGCGGGATCTCCTGAACTCGCGCCCTTGGGATCTCGTGCTCTCGGATTACAACCTGCCTCACTTCAGCGGAAAGGCCGCGCTCGAAATTCTGCATCAGAGCGGACAGGATCTCCCGTTCATCATCGTCTCGGGCACGATTGGCGAGCACACCGCCGTCGAGGCCATGAAAGCGGGCGCGCACGATTACCTCATGAAAGGCAATCTGGCGCGGTTGATACCGGCGGTTGAACGCGAATTGCGCGAAGCCGCCAATCGTGCTGGACGCCGCGAGACCCGCGAAGCCCTGCGCCAAAGCGAATTGCGCTATCGCTTGCTTTGGGAGACCGCCACCGACGCCATCATCCTTATCGACACCGAAAGCAAAATTCTCTTCGCCAATCCAGCCGTCGAAGAGATTTTTGGTCATAAACCGGAAGAACTCGTCGGCCAGAGCCTCACCATTCTGCAACCGGAAGGATTGCGCACTTTGCATCGCGAAGGGGTGAAACGTTACCTCCGCACCGGCGAAAAACGCTTGAATTGGCGCGCCACCGAAACGGTCGGCTTGAAGAAGGACGGCACCGAATTCCCCATCGAAGTGGCCTTCAGCGATATGGCCATGGAAGGGCAACGCTGGTTCGTCGGGTTCATACGCGATGTGACTGCGCGGAAAAAGGCCGAACAGGAATTGCAGGAAAACCAGGAGCAATTCCGCGTCGCGCGCGATATTCAGCAGCATTTGTTTCCCAAAGCGCCGCCGGACCTTCCCGGATTCGACATCGCGGGCGCGTCCAAACCCGCCGAAGCGACCGGAGGCGATTACTTCGATTACATCCAAATGCTCGACGGACGCGTGGGCGTGGTGGTGGGCGATGTGACCGGTCATGGGGTCGGGCCGGCATTGTTGATGGCGGAAACGCGAGCCTACCTGCGCATTCTGGCTCGGAACCGGCCTGATCTCGGGGAGATTTTGACGCGAGCCAATCTGGTGCTGGCCGAAGACGTCGGTTACGAACGGTTCATTACGCTGTTGTTCGTGCAGCTCAACCCGGCAACGCGGCAATTGCAATATGTCAATGCGGGTCACCCATCCGGCTACATATTCGATGCGAACGGCGAGATTAAAACGGTGCTGAAGCGGACTGGCATTCCGCTCGGGCTCAAACCGGACAATACGTATGCGTCGGCAGGCCCGATCGAACTTGAACCTGGCGAACTGGTGCTGATGCTGACCGATGGTTTTGAAGAGGCTGTATCGGCCGACGACCGGACGTTTGGCGTGGAACGAGCGCTCGAAGTGGTGCGGGAACATCGTGCGGAGCCGGCGGCGGGAATTGTGGACTCGCTCTTTCAAGCGCTGCACGATTTTTCACCCGACACACCGCAATCGGACGATTTGACGATGGTGATTATTAAGGTTGAAGGGGTGAAGAGTTGAAGGGGTGAAGGGTTACATGGTTAAAAGGTTACATGGTTAAAAGGTTACATGGTTAAAAGGTTACATGGTTAAAAGGTTACATGGTTAAAAGGTTGAATTGGGCTGCGGTTGAATTCCTCGTAGCATCGAATGTGAGTTCGATCACTTGTTCCTGGTCGAGGCGTCTCCTGGCAATCGGCGACGCTCTTGCCGGATCACATGAGGGCCAGCGCCGTTTGTCGCGTGGGCTTGCGAAAGGCGATCGATTGGCTTGCGCGCAGAAAATATTAGAGCCGACTCACGTCAGGCTGCTACGAGGAAATTGGGGGTCTGCGTAGCATCGAATGTGAGTTCGATCATTTGTTCCTGGTCGAGACGGCCCGTGGCAATCGGCGACGCGGTTGACGGATCTCATGACATCCAGCGCCGTTGGTCGCGTGGGAATGCTCAAGGGTGATCGTTTGGCTTGCGCGCAGAAAATATTAGAGCCGACTCACGTCAGGCTGCTACGGAGCAATGGGTCTTCGTAGCATCGAATGTGAGTTCGATCATTTGTTCCTGGTCGAGACGGCCCGTGGCAATCGGCGACGCGGTTGACGGATCTCATGACGGCCAGCGCCGTTGGTCGCGCGGGAATGCGCAAGGGTGATCGTTTGGCTTGCGCGCAGAAAAAGTTAGAGCCGACTCACGTCAGGCTGCTACGGGGCCATTGGGGTCTGCGTAGCATCGAATGTGAGTTCGATCATTTGTTTCTGGTCGAGGCGTCTCCTGGCAATCGGCGACGCTCTTGCCGGATCTCATTACGGCCAGCGCCGTTGGTCGCGCGGGAATGCGCAAGGGCAACCGGTTGGCTTGCGCGCAGAAAATATTTGAGCCGACTCACGTCAGGCTGCTACGGGGAAATGGGTCTGCGTAGCATCGAATGTGAGTTCGATCATTGTTCCTGGTCGAGACGGCCCGTGGCAATCGGCGATGCGCTTGCCGGATCTCATGACGGCCAGCGCCGCTGGTCGCGTGGGAATGCGAAAGGCAATCGGATGGCATGCGCGCAGAAAAAATGAGAGCCGACTCACGTCAGGCTGCTACGGGGATGAAAAGCGGAATTCGAAATCAGATTCTCACTCCACTGACCTCCGATCACTTTTGGAATTTTTCATGGAAAAGGGTTGAAGTTAAGCATTTCAGCCATACTATTCTCACCGTGCACCGTTCCTTGGTGCGCCTTCGAGGTCGGGGCGTAGCGTAGCTTGGTAGCGCGTCTGAATGGGGTTCAGAAGGTCGTGAGTTCAAATCTCACCGCCCCGACCAGCTTTTCTCAGCCGAAAAAACCCCTCAGAATTTCCTGCAAAACCCGGTCATTTTTGCCAGCGGACCGGTATTCTTTTCCACCTGAAATCATCGGAGGGCCGGCCCAAAGAACCCTTGTCAGGAAATGCAACCAGCCGAAGGCCCGGCTTTTGACCCAGGTCAAAACTCCAGCGCATGCTTGCCCGAGTGGCACCCGGCGTGTTGCGTCGGCCCGCGACATGAAAAAAACCCTGCCGCACATCGGAAAAAGACTGCCCAAAGCTACCGCCACCGTCCTGGTCGTCGAAGATGATCTCGAAGTTCTGGGTGTCTTCCGCGCCATGCTGGAAAAGCTTGGGTTCCGCGTTTTTCCCGCCGAATCTGAAACCGAAGTCTTTTCCGAATACGCTCACTCACCGAGCAAAGTTGATGTCCTGTTAATTGACATTGGCTTGCATGGTTTGGACTCGGGCTTCCGAATTGCGGCGAATTTCCGCGCAGCCAATCCGACGTTGAAAGTCGTGTTCACGAGCGGACGTCCGGCCGAGCATTTTGATGATCCGAGTCTCATCCCGGGTTTTAATTTTCTGCCGAAACCATTCACATTCGAAACCCTCGCACGCATCCTGGAACGCGCCGGCATCATGTTCTCGCTGGCCATTTCATTCAATGAAGTCCGCCTGCACACGATCCAGAAATTGAAAATGATCGAGAGCAACTAACCTGGCGGATAAGGGGGGTTACATGGTTACATGGTTACATGGGTCCGCGTAGCATCGAATGTGAGTGGGTTGCTGAGTTGAAGCGTTGAAGAGTTGAAGCGTTGAAGAGTTGAAGCGTTGAAGAGTTGAAGCGTTGAAGGGTTGAAGGGTTTGTAATCGGCGGGCCCTTGGCAATCGGTCGCGCGCTAACCGGATCTCAAGGCGGCCAACGCTCTTGGTCGCGTGGGAATGCGCAAGGGTGATCGGTTGGCTTGCGCGCAGAAAATATTTGAACCAACTCACGTCTGGCTGCTACGGGGAATTCGGGGTCTGCGTGACATCAAATGTGAGTCGGTTACTGAGAACCGTGCAGGCACTGCGACTCGCAGCAGCCTGGCGTTTAGTTCGACGAAGGTTGCGACGAAAGTTTGGAGGCCGGCATCTCAGGAATGTTGTGCTCGGGCGGCTTTGGAGCGGGCCAATCGACGAAGGCCACGCGCCCATTCGAGCAGCTTCGGCAGCGGCAGAAAATTAAGAATGCGTTGCCGCGGAATGCCAGCGAGAAAAGCCGCGGCCAATCCCAAATCGACGAACGCCAATTGCTCGGGCGCATGCGCATCGGTGTCGATAGCGACGCGCGTTCCTTCCCTCCGCGCGATGGCCAGCAAATCAAGGCTCAAGTCCTGGCGATCTGCGTAGGCATCAATCTCGACCGCTTTGCCAAGGCGAGCCGCTTCGGCAAACACTCTCGGCCAGTCGGCGCTCAGACCGATGCGATAATTGTAAATCCTCCCGCGCGGATGACCGAGAATCTGCACCGCCGGATTGCGCAAGGCCGCGAGGAAGCGTTCCATTTGATCGCTCTTTTCGCGAAGCTTCGAATGAAACGAGCCGACCACCAGATCGAGCGAGGACAAAGCGTCCGCGGCCATGTCGCCGGCGCCTTGCGGATTCAAATTCAGTTCCACAGAACGCAACACTCGCAAAGGAGATTTGTTCTTTCCCAGGCCGGCATTGACGCTCGCAATCTCGTCACCCTGCTGTTCGAGTTCGGCTTCGGTAATGCCGCCGGCGATCTTCAGCCCTTTGGAATGATCGGTGATGGCAATGTAGTCGTAGCCGCGAGCCGCCGCGGCCTCGGCCATTTCGCGAATGGTGGCTGAACCGTCGCTCCATTGCGTGTGCATTTGCAGATCGCCGCGATATCTGGCGCGCCATTCCGGATGCGATTCGAGAATACGGCGGGCGACGCTAAGCGTGAGAAAATTCTGACGGAGCGGAGGCGGTTCGGTCATAGGAGGCGGCTGCTCGATCCAGCTTTCGATGAGCCGGCCCAGGTAAGGACCGATGCCTGGCAATTCCAAAAGCGATCCACCGCCGCGCAAAACCTCGGCCGCTTCGACAGGCCAGAACAGCGCGGCGCGGGCGGCACGGCGACAGGCCCTTTGGAGCATGCTGCTCGATTTCTCGGCATGCAGCGCCAGCAGTTCAGCAAGATCCGCATTGCTGAGCGGGATCCTGGCATCCGCAACGGAATTCGCCTCCTTCAAGCTCACGGGGAAATTTAGCATGTGAACGCCTGTGGGGTGAAATGAGTCGCAAATCTTCTTACCACGAAACCTGCGGAACCATCCTGCCTCGAGGCAAAGCGGGGCAACGATGCATCGGGGCCAGAGCGGCGCCGATGGTTTCAGACTTGGCAGAGAAGCAACCCAAGCAAACCTGGCAGAGAGGCAGAGGGGCAGAGGTTCAGAGGTTGACATGTGCGGCGTATCCCGTAGAAAAGCCCGAGCACCGAAACTCCAGTCATGAAGACGTTCTCTTTTGTACTCCTGTTGATCCTTCCTTCGGCCGGTTTTGCGCAGTTCGCCGGCTCGGATGATTTCGAGGCGAACTTTAAGGACACCTCCAAGTGGGGTCCTGATCGCATCCGGGGCAGCGGTTCATTTACGGTTTCAGAGGGAGTGTTGAAGTTCGCCTCGGCGCAAGCCAACTCCATTGATGATATCGAATGGCCTTGGATCATTGGCGACGCCCCTTTCAACGCCAATTGGAGTGTGCAAATGGATGTGAACGTCCCAGTCATTCCGCTTCAGCCGGGTTCCACGGCGGTCGGGTTAGGCGTTGGAGTCAGCAACAGCGCGGATCCCAGCGACAGTTTCGCCATGTCGCTCGAAAATATCTGGGGGGAAACGCAGCAGGAACTCAACTATTACAACCGACAACGAACGAATGGCCAGACGACGGAGAATTCGAAGCCCTCGACCTCAACCGCAGTCGCTGTGCGCGTCTCCTGGGATGCCAGCACCCGGCGGCTTTCCGCCTGGTATGATCCGGATGGACGCGCCTCTGGTTATCAATGGACGCGACTGCAAGAGTTCAACGCCGGGGAGGCGTGGGCTTTGAGCGGCGCCGAAACGTTTAAAATCTTCATTCGTGGTTATGCGGAAAGGACAGTGGTCAGCGCATCGCAAAACGTTTTTGGCGATCATTTTCGAGTGAGCGATGACTCGCGCCCGGCGGTCTTATGGCCGGGAAACGGCCACTATTACGAATTGGTGTCCGGGAACATCACCTGGCCAGGCGCTCAAGCGGAAGCTGAAGCGCGCTTCTTCAACGGACTTCGAGGTCACCTGGCCACGATCATTTCGGCGGAAGAAAACCAGTTTATTGCTTCCACCTTTGGGGTGCCAGAGGGAGGCCGGTTCGCCTGGATTGCCGGACGAGAACCGAAGGACGATGGCATTTGGATTTGGGAGGCCGGTCCGGAACGCGGGACCCAATTCTCCAACGGACGCGCCGCAACGGCCCCGCACTTTTTTGCGAATTGGGGAGGCATCGAGCCCAATGACTTCAAAGAAGGCGAGGATTTCTTGATGCTTAACATTGGAAGCGATTTCGCAGGGATCAAAAATGGACAATGGGCAGATGCCATCGCGGTGCCAAATCCAAGCGATCCGGTGCTCGGTTACATCGTCGAGTATGAAGCGGAAGTCGGACCCCGCCTGCACATCCGATGGCTCGGATCTGAAATTGAGATTTCATTTTCGACTTTAACAAACCAGCGATATCAGCTCCAAAGGCTGGAGGACCTCAATTCAAACGCCTGGGTAAATGCCGGACCGGAGATTCCGGGAGATGGCTCCATTAAAACAGCGACGCAGACGCTGACTCGCACCAGCGAGTTTTATCGCCTTCGCGTAAACCCGTGAGAGGCCTTCCCGGACCCTTGAATGTTACCGCGCGCTGCCGGGTCAGGAAGGAGGCGCGTCCACGTTTGACCCTATTCGGGAAGGACAAGGTACCGATGCCCAAACGTTCCGATAACGCGCGTGCCGCCAATCCGCGTCTCCATGTTTTCGTGTTGATGCCCGTGAAGGAATAATCGAGGCCGGGTGCGAGTGATGTAGCTGTTGAACGCCACAAAACCAATGTGGACATCATCCTCCCGATCATGCACGTGACGGGGGGAATTGTGCGCCACGAAAACATTTACCCCTGGAAAAGATTCGAGATGCCGCGCGACTTCAGATTGTTCAAACAGAAAATTGCCTTTCGGTTTGAACTTCCAGCCGCCGCAAAAGCCGCCGAACGTCACACCACGAAATGGCAACGTGACCAGATGCAAATCGCGGATCGGCGACCGAAACGGAGCGGTGGAATCGTGATTGCCTTTCACAGCGAAGATTTCGCGGCAGCCGCATTTGGCCGCCACCTGGATAATGATGTCGTCGGTGAGATCGCCGCAGCAGATCAACACGTCCGCCGGGCAATCCGGTATTCGTCCAAGCACGAATTCATCATCTGCAATGACCAGCAATGTCATGGCGATTGAGAGTAAGCGCAGGCCTGATTGAGGGCGATGGCAAACGCCCGGATGCCAGCGCGGATTTGAGTCGGCCGATGGTTGCCGCCCCGGACCTGGATTCCGCGACCCGCACGACAAGCGGGACGCCTATCCCAGAAGTTTGGACATTTGCCATCACATCTTTGTCCAAAACTTCGTCCCTGACTTTGTCGATCGAAAATATTCGCGCCAAGGTTTGCGACGAGGTTTTCGACAAAGGAAAACCCAACGCATCGGCAAAAGGTCCAAACTCCAGCGCGACTCTGCGGCATGCCGCGCTCCCAGGTTCATGGCGCGGCGGGCAACAACCAGAGCGTTTGTTTGAAAACGAAGCTGAGGCATTTCCCGTCCGGCGTCCAGGCGAGGTGCCGGAGTTCCTCGCCATTGGGCAGAAAACCAAGCGGACGCAATTCCTGGCCATCGAATTGACTGATCCAGATGCTGCAGGTAAACACTGGCGCGGTGCGAACAAACGGCAACTGCCGCTCAAAAAAAACCCGCGGGATCTTATGGCGTTGAAACAAAATCCAGGCGAGCCGATCTCCTTGCGGCGAAAGCAGGCCGTATCCTTCATGACCGCGCGGTAGCAAACCGATCGGCAAAGTCATTTTGCTGGCGTGCAACTCATTCGACCGCCACGTCAGCGCCGCCAGATCCGTGGCGCTCGAACTGAAATCGTAAGGCAGCGGGGCCAGCAGCGGATTCCCGCGGGCCAACTGCACCGCCTGAAACACTCTCGGCTGCACGCGACGCTGTTCGACCTCGGCCGAACCCATGCGATAAAGCCGAAGCAACGCCTCTTGATCTTCCTCGACCCATTCCAACACGGCGGAACTGTCGTTGAGCCAGACCGGCATGGCATTCTTCCAGCGGTTCGTCCAGAACTGCGTCTGGCCCGAGTTCACATCGATGATCGCGTAACGCGCGACCATGGTGTTTTGCCCGCCCAGAAACAGAACGTGCCGGCCATCGGGCGAAAAACGCCAGCAGAAATTCCCCTTCTCAAGAAACGCGCTGGTCAAAACCGCGCAGGGCTTCTCTTCACCTGTATGCACGTTGACGCGGACCGGTTCGTACCGGCGCTGTTCGGATCGGCGCACCGCGATCAATTCGCTATCGGAAAGCCAGGCGTAGGAGGGGGAATGAAAATATTTGGCGGCGAAGTAACCGGAGTACCACGTTTCGTTCGTGATCAATCCCTGAAGCATGCGCACCGGCTGGGCCTTTTCCAACAAACGCGGCCGGCCCGGCACGAACAACCAACAGGCGAGCGCGATGCCGATGACCAGGGCGAAATACCGCCGGCCGATTTTCATGTTCAATGTTGCCGGAGCAACGGATTGCTGGCCTGTATTGCCTCGGTTTCCTCAGGCCGCTGGCGAGCGGATGTGGCGGTTCTGCGGTTGGCATTGAGCGCCATCCATCCGGCCGCGTTCCAATCGTCAGCGCGGCCTGAGCAAGGCGCGGGCGGGAGCGCCCTCGCTGTTGAGCACCTTCAATGGAAGGCAAATCAAGTCGTATTTGCCCGGCTTGATCTTCGCCAGATACAGGCCCTCGATAATCCAGATGCCCGCTCCGAGCAAAGCTTGATGCGTTTCCACGCCATCCTTGCGATAACCGCCCACCGAAAGGTAATCAACGCCCACCGTCCGCACTTTGCGTGCGGCCAGGAACTGCGCCGCTTCTTTCGAGATGTAAACGAAATCTTCGTCGAACGCGTCGCTCTTCCACGATTTGGCGGTGTTGCGGGTTTTAAAAAGGATGCGTTCGCCGGCTTTGATGCGATGCGGCAGCAAATGCTCCGGTTTGATCGACTCGCGATCGCGCACTTCAATGACTCGCGCCGGACCGAGCGTCGCTTCAAACGGCATGCGATCGAGACTTTGTCCGTCGCGAATAAAATGCAGCGGCGCATCCATGTGCGTCCCGGTGTGGGAACCGAGTGAGAGCGCGGTGACGTTGCAAACATCGCCACGCTCCATGGCCAGCACCTGATCGACTCGGATATCGGAATTGTCCGGCCAATGCACCATGCCGCTTCGGATGGTGACAGAAACATCGATCCAATCTTTGCTCATGAGAAATGTCGGGCGTTACGCAAGGGCGATGACGTTTTTGATTCCGGTTTTGTCGCCGAGCAACAGCTCGCGATAATGGTCGAGTGTATAGCGGCCGGTGATGAGAGAACGCAGCGCGTCAGGCCAGCGTTTCCTGAAAATTCCCAAATCCCGAATGGCGCCGGAGAAGGCCGCGCCATCGGCGTTGACGGTTCCGAGCACGACCTGATTTTTCAGAACGAGGTTGCGCATAATGTTGTCGGCTTCCACATCAATGGCCGCTTTCGGAGCGGGAATGCCGGTGAAAACGAAGATGCCGTTTGTGCCGAGCATTTTCAGGAGTTGAAAGGAAACGCGGGCTGAGCCGACAGCTTCGTAAACCAGATCGATGTTGCCGACGCGTTCGGCGAAAGCTTCGGGAGATTCCTTTTTCGAGGAGATGTATTTAGCGCCGATCGACTCCACGAGTTCCGATTTGGGGTTGGGCGCTTCCGATCGCGAATAGACGAAGGTTTCAAATCCATTGGCGAGCAGGGCCATGGTTCCGAGAATGCCCACCGGCCCGGCGCCCAGCACGACAGCTTTGAGTCCTTGGCCGCGCGCCTCGGGCGGGATGTTCGGACGCGTCCAGGGAAAGCGCTGTTGCACCTGCCAGACTTGCGCGAGGGCTTTTTCGGCGACGGTCAGTGGTTCGACCAGCACGGCCACATCGCGCAGCTCCGCCGGCACGTAGGTGAAAAACTTTTCTTCATCCACGTAATACTCGGTCATGTAGCCATGCGTCATTTTGATGCCGCGTTCGGTGAAATCGCCGGTGGCGCAAAAGTCTTGCAGATCGGCGCGGCAAGGCTGGCAATGGCCATGAGTGCAGGGCCGCCGCA
>JBFMDG010000010.1:0-31176 GCA_040754135.1 Verrucomicrobiota bacterium | reverse complement strand
TCACCGGGTGCCGCCTCTTCGCCCCAGTTCACATCCGGAAACAATCTCCGGCCTGATCGAACGCGTCACTTATTTCAACGAAGAAACCGGTTTCGCCGTGCTCCGCGTCCAGGTCAAAGGGCAGCACGATTTGGTCACGGTCGTCGGTTCACTTCCGTCGGTCAGCGCTGGTGAATGGCTCACCGCCGAGGGCCAATGGGTTCGCGACAAGCAACATGGCCTGCAGCTCAAAGCCACCTTGTTGCAAGCCAGCGCGCCCACCACGCCGCAAGGAATCGAAAAATACCTGGGCAGCGGCATGGTGCGAGGCATCGGCCCGGTTTACGCAAAAAAACTCGTCGCTCATTTTGGTGAAAAGATTTTCGACATCATCGACCACTTTTCTGCCAGGCTCGAGGAAGTGGAAGGCATCGGCCCGGCGCGGCGCCGTCTCATCAAGCAAGCCTGGAACGAACAGAAATGCGTGCGTGAGATCATGGTTTTTCTGCACTCGAACGGCGTCAGCACCAGCCGGGCAGTGCGCATTTATAAAACTTACGGCGAAGAGGCCATCGAGCGCGTGCGGGCCAATCCTTACGTGCTGGCCCGCGACATCCAGGGGATCGGATTCAAGACGGCCGATCAGATCGCGCAGAAGATTGGCATCCCGCGCGATTCGTTGATTCGAGCGCAAGCGGGAATCAGCCATGTGCTGGCGGAAGCGCAAGGGCAGGGGCACTGCGCCTTACCGAATGAAGAATTAATCGAGCAATCGATGGCATTGCTGGGCGTTTCCCGCAACCTGGTCGAGGAAGCGTTGAGTCGCGCGTTGAGCACACACGAGCTCGAAAGGGAAAGTTTGGGAGGGGAGAACCTCGTCTATTTGCCCCGATTGCGCCGCGCGGAGGCGGCCATTGCAGAACGTCTGCGACAACTCGGGGCGCGTGGTCCGTGCTATCCACAAATCGACTTTGAAAAAGCGGTGACGTGGTACGAGTCGAAATTCGGAAAGACGCTCGCTCCAGCACAACGCGCGGCTTTGGAATGTGTGCTGGCCAACCGATCGGTTGTCATTACTGGCGGACCGGGAGTTGGCAAAACAACATTGGTCCAGGCCATCGTTCGCATTCTGGCCGCGAAAAAAGTGCGCTGCCAATTGGCGGCCCCCACCGGACGCGCGGCGAAGCGACTGAATGAGGCAACGGGAACGCCGGCGCTGACAATTCATCGTTTGCTCGAAGCGAGCCCGCGAGGTTTCGCGCGCAACGAATCGACGCCGCTCGAATGCGACCTCCTGATCCTGGATGAAACCTCGATGGTGGACGTGCCGCTGATGCATGCTGTTCTGCGCGCTTTGCCCGAGGAGGCCAGTCTGATTCTGGTGGGGGATGTCGATCAATTGCCTTCCGTCGGTCCTGGCGCGGTGCTCGGTGATTTGATTCGAAGCGAGACCGTTCCCGTTGTGCGGCTCACTGAAGTGTTTCGCCAGGCCGCCACCAGCCGCATTACTGCCGCGGCACATGCCATCAATCGCGGCGAACTGCCTGTCAACCCCGCCAAGGGTGAAGAGAGCGATTTTTATTTCCTGGCGCGAAACGAGCCCGAGCAGATTTTGCATTGCCTCATCGACATGGTGAAAAACCGCATCCCACGAAAATTGAACTGCGATCCGGTGAGCGACATTCAGGTGCTATCACCCATGCATCGGGGATTGCTGGGAGTGCGTGAGCTCAACCTGCATTTGCAGGCGGAACTCAACCCGAGAAGTCCCTCCGAGCCGGTCGTGGAAAAATTCGGCTGGGAATTTCGCGTGCGCGACAAAGTCATCCAAACAACAAATGACTACGATAAAGAGGTTTTCAACGGCGACATCGGACGCATCTCCGCCATCGATCCGGTCGAGCAACGGCTCCTCATCCGCTTCGACGCGCGAGAGGTGCCCTATGGTTTTGGCGAGCTCGATGAAATCGAGTTGGCCTACGCGATCACCGTTCATAAATCGCAAGGATCGGAATTTCCAGGCGTGGTGATTCCGTTTGCCATGCAGCAGTATTTATTGCTGCAGCGCAATCTGATTTACACCGGCATCACGCGCGCCAAGCGGATGGTGATCTTGATCGGGCAACCGAAGGCGCTGGCCAGCGCGGTGCGAAACAATCGAACCATGCGGCGTTACTCCGCCTTGCTCGCCCGGTTGAAACTGGAAACTTTGCCAACCTTTGACAACCCTGGTGAAAAGTGAGACCCTTTTCCGGCCTCACGGTCTCATCAGGTCCTCCCCACAGGTCTTGATTCGGTCCGAAGGCTCGTTGAATTTGACCACCACATGAAAAAATTTTTATCGAATCTGCTGATTGTATTTTCGCTGGGCCTTTGTGCCATGGCCGCATTCCAATGGGTGCGTGAAGCCAAATTGCGCGGCCAGATCCAGTCGTTGACGACAACGGTCGAAGACAAGGACACCGCCATTGCCGCGTTGGAAACGACCTTGAAAAATACCAAAGCAGAAGTGGTCCGGTTGGAGGGCATTCGCACCGATCTGACTGAGACGATCAAAACCAATCGGCAGGAAATCGTCACGTTATCCCGGAAATCGGACAGACTGGAAAACGAGCTCGATGTGCAAAAGCGGCAAAGTGACGTTTACAAAGAAGCGTTGGACCAGGCCAACGAGAACATCAAACGCCAGAACGAAGACATCAAACGCCAGAACGAGGATTTGAAAAAGCTGGTCGAGGAGCGCAACGAATCGATCATGAAATTCAACAAGCTTGCCGGCGATTACAACACGCTGGTAAAGGACTTCAACAAGCTCCAGGAAGACTACGTGAAAGTAGTGGAAGCGGCCAATGCCGCGGTCTCTGCCGCCAATGCGCAGCAACAAAAGAAGTGAACGGTTGCAGGGCGCGCGCCTCGTTCAGGATCCGCTGGTCGATTCTGAATTCATCTCGCGATCTCCGAAAACTTTGTCGAAAACTTCGTCCTAAACTTTGTCGATCGATGAGTTTTTCTGACAGGGTCGCGACGAAGGTTTCGACAAAGGTTGCGACGAAGTTTTCGACAAAGGTTGCGACGAAGGTTTCGACAAAGGGAGGTCAGCGTCCAAGCCAACAAGTCAGTAGGAGTGGGACAACAACGAACCGGAAAGGTGCCTGAACCTGTGGGACGGCTGCATTTCAGGGCGGTTTTGTTAGAGCCCCGCACTATTGCCAGGATGGATTCTCGGGGAGGGAAGCGTCGAATTCCTTGACGAGTTCAGCTTCGTAATCGCCCGCATATCGTCCGGCAAAGAATCGTTCCAGCCCCTCTTCGTAAAATCGTTTCCAGGAATCCTCTTCACGCCCCGGCACAATCGGAAAGAATAACGCCCCGTTCGATCGCGCCGCTTTGAAATCGCCCGGCGCGTCGCCAATCATCAGAATCTTTTCCGGCGCATACTTGCCTTTGGCCGCAAATTTCAAATGCTCGGTTTTCGTGCCCATCTCCTGACCGGCGATGATCTTCACAAAGCCGTCGATGCAATGCTCGGCCCACTCGCGCTTGAGCGCATCGGCCGGCGTTTGCGAGATGCACATGGCATCGGCGCTTTGATTGAGTTTTTCCAGGCTCTCACACACCAGCGGGAACGGCGGCACGCCCTTGACGATGTCTTCGACGGCGGCATTGACCGCGTCGGACCAGACTTTCACATGCGCCAGGGCGGTGTTGCCGTTGCGCACTTCCGCCGCCAGGGTGGCGTTCCCCAGTTTCGTTTCGCGCGCGACCCATTCATCGATGGCGCGCGTTTCCGGCACCTGGACTTTGCGAGCGACGACTTGCGGCCGGACGCGCAAGAGATTGAGCGCCCGGGACAGGGCAGGGAAGCGGTTGGCGCCGCGGGTTTTTGAATAGAGATTGACGAATTCCCAAACTTCCCGCGCATACTTGCTGACCGGTTGCAGGTTGAAATGCTTGATGAACATCGGGGCAAAACATTCCTTGTGTTTGATCTCCATGCTGTCGAAAATGCAACCGTCGGAATCGATTCCGATGAAGAATTCCTTGCTCGGTTTGAAGTCGCGTAACACTTGTGCCGGGTCGCTCATAAAATTTCGAGGGGCAGAGTAGGCAATGAACAGTGCGGCGAGTCAACCAGTTTTGTGTCGCGTTCATTCCCAGCACGCCGCTGCCCGGCCGCCAATGCCATAAGCTCAACCGCATGAAAATCTTCTCTGAAAAAGTCGCGTTGGTGACCGGTGCCGCATCAGGAATCGGCCGCGCCCTTTGCCAGGAATTGAGTGCGTCTGGGGCCTCGGTCGTCGTTGCCGATATCGATTTCGCCGGAGCGGAAGCGGTGGCCGCGGAACTTTGCAAATCGAGAGGACGGGCCATGCCAATGGCATTGGATGTGGCCAGCTCGGCGGAGGTCGAGAAATGCGTCCACGAAACGGTCTCGCGCCACAACCGCCTCGATTACATGTTCAACAACGCGGCGGTTTGTTTATTGGGTGAATTGCGCGATTCGGCGCCCGAGCACTGGAGGCGAATCCTCGAGGTCAATTTATTGGGCACGATTTACGGAACGATGGCCACGTATCAAGTCATGATCCGGCAAAAGTCGGGTCACATCGTGAATGTCTCCTCGGTCACAGGATTGATCCCGTCGCCAGTGCTGACCCATTACAGCACGACCAAATGGGCGCTGGTCGGCTTTACCACCGCGCTTCGCGAAGAGGCCGCCGGCCTGGGCGTGAAGGTCACCCTGGCTTGCCCCAGCCTGGTGCGAACGAATATTCCCGATCGAACCACTTATCTCAGGGTGGACAAGCAGCAGTATCTCGATCGCCTGCCTTATTGGCTGATGATGGAGCCGTCTCAAGCAGCTCGAGCCATCCTGCGTGGCGTGGCGCGGAATCGGGCCATGATCGTCTGTCCTTTTCACGGGCGATTGCTCTGGTGGTGTTGGCGGCTTTTTCCACCGCTGCTCCAGCCGTTGTCACGCTGGAGTGTGCGCGAATTCCGCAAACTGCGGCGCGAGAAGTGACCGTTCCTTACGCCCGCCAGCGATGCCCTGGCATCAAGGCGTCAATCCGCTGCCGCTGATTCTCTCCAGCAACCGCTTTTCCCCCACTTCGAGCTCTTTCTGATCAAGGTGCGCGTCGCCATCGGTATCGAGCCGATCGAACGAGCGGGCGAGCCACCGGGGTGTTTCCTGCCGCGACAATTTGCCATCGGCGTCGCGATCGTTGTTTTGCAGAAGCGTGCCGACGAAATTGGTCATATTCACTCCGCGTTCGCGCAGCATACGGCTGCCGGAAGCGAGGAGCAGTTCGGCGGCGTGTTGCCGCAACGCGTTTTGGAGCACCGGCAAATCCGCTTTGAGGACCGGTTTCACCAACAGCGTCATGCTCCCCATTTCATCTTCGGACTCGCGCCCCCAGCGAACGCGTTTTGGCGGATGATTTGGATTGCTTGGGTTGCCGGTCGAGTTATCCCAGCGCAGCATCACTTCAAGCCGCGTGCCTTTGGGCAGCGCCACAAATTTCTCAAACGCATATTCCTCCTGCCAGGAAAAATCCCAATCCTGGATCCCAATGAGAGTCTTCCGCTCGCCGTTCGGAAACGTGGCCGTGAATTGCATCTCTTTCGCCAGATAATGCGCATGTCCGCTGACGCCGAACGCCTCGACGTCCACCGGCAATTCGAACGCGTCCTTCACAACGTAATTGGTCGCTCCGGCCGGAATATCGATACCTGACAATGCGCCAAACGCCGGCGGCAATTGAATCCCGGTGAAGGCATGCTTCGGCGGCTCGGATGCGAAATGAATTCCGACAGTGGAAAGTTCCTGTTCGGCTTTGCCGGAAGGATGAAAATGCGTGGCCAGAATCAGGCTCGAACCTTTCGGCAGGCGAAAGGCCAATCCGTCCGGCAGGAATTTCGGAATGCCTCCCACCGCCCAGCCGCCCAAACTCCCCGCCCCTTGTCCGTCGCGGCCGAGAAAGCGGAATCCTGGCGAACCACCGCGTGCGGCGATTTCCGCGGCGCGACCGGTCGTATCGTAGAAAAACAGGCAATGATGCACCACGCTGCGCGCGCTGGGGCGAAATTCAATCGCCTTCACCCATTTGTCTTCGTCGAGATTCAACGGAATGACAAAGCTCCGGTAAATATCCGGTCCATCGGCCGGGACGGTGAACGGCGCGGCCATGGTGACGACGAGGTCGGGCTGCCCCAATTGCCAGCCTTCCGGGAATTTGGGCAAAGGTGGCAGTTTTTCCGACGGTCCTTCGGGCGTGCCCTGTTCCAGCCACGCTTTGAATAATTCGATTTGCTCCGGGTTCAAGCGCCGGTCATGCGCAAATTTGAAGTCGCTGACATCCGCGTGCCACGGCGGCATGGCGCGGTCGCTGGTCACGCGCACGATGGTTTTGGCGCGCTTGCGCACCTCCTCGTAACTGAGCAATGGAAAGTGCGCCGCCTCCCCCGGACGATGACAAGAAGCGCAATGCTCGAACACGATCGGCGCAATCTGCTCGGTAAAGGTGACGGAATTCCTGGCGGTGGCCGGTGGCACGATGCCGGTCAACAGAATGAGCGTTATGCCTGGCCAATAAATGTGGTTCATGGATGGCGGAGCATCCTTGCAGCCCTGGGATTTTTCTCAAGCTCGAATCGAGGATTCGGCGGCTTCGCATGCAAGAAAAGGACACATAAAGGCAATTCCAGCGTAGCTCGAACTTGTGACCACTTCTAGTTTCGCGCCAAGGCAATTCACGGGCAACACGCGTGAACGAAAACTAAATCGATGATATGAAACTTCCTTCCACCCACCCCGATTCCGTCCCACGGCGCGCGCTTTGGTGGCTGCAACGCAAGAAAGGCTTGGTTATCCTCCTTGGCCTTCTCATGGGCTCAGGCCTGATCTCCTGCGTCAGCGTCAATCGCGTGCTCGTCGCTCCCCCTGACATTCCCGGAGCCGAATTCGCCGGCTCCAAAACCTGTGCGGAATGCCACGAAGACATCACCCGAAAGTTCAACTCCGCCACCCACGCGCGGATCGTTCCGGACGGCCCTCATGCCTCCGAGCTCGGCTGCGAATCGTGCCACGGACCCGGCAGTCTCCACAACGAATCCGGTGGCGCCGCCCATACCATCATCAATCCGGAAAAGAACCCGGAAACCTGCTTCCGCTGCCACGTTGAAATGCGCGGCCGGTTCAACCTGCCTTCCCATCACCCCATCGAAGCCGGGAAAGTCGGTTGCAACGATTGCCATAATCCTCATTCCGGTCCCGCCATCAAAGGTGGCGGAACCTCGCTCGCCGGCGATAACGAGACCTGCTTCAAATGCCACAGCGCCCAACGCGGTCCGCACGTCTTCGAACACGAAGCGCTCCGCGAAGGTTGCATCACCTGCCATAACCCGCACGGCTCGATCAATCCCAAGCTGCTTACGGAACGGAATCAAAACCTTTGCTTGAAATGCCATTTCCAACAGCAAACCGCAGCCGGCCTCGTTATCGGCGGCCGCGAACACACCGGCTCGATGGCGCGTGGCACTTGCTGGTCCGCCGGATGTCATGAAGCCGTTCACGGCTCCCAAGTGAACTCATCGTTGCGATTTTAACCTCCTTCACCCAAGTCTTATGAAAATTGCGTCTCTAAAACGGAACGGGTCGAGTTTGCTTCGCGGAGGGGCTCTGGCACTCGGCATTCTTCTCCTTCTCAATCTCACCCAAACTCGCGCCGCCGAATCCGAAGATTCCACCGAATACAGAAATTGGTTCACCACCGGGGTCGGCATCACGCTCTTCGACGGCGATGAAGCCGCGTTCAAACGCCGCCAGCAAACGCCCACCGGCGTCTTTGGCGGAATCGAAGATTTCCATTACGAACAGGATGTGGGCAAGAAAGGCCTCCTCAAGCTCGATGGCCGCGGCATTTTCGATAACCACGATTACTCGCTCAAACTCGAACTCTCCAATCCGGAAATCGGTTATCTCCGCGCTGGTTACCGCGAATTTCGCACCTGGTACGATGGCAGCGGCGGTTTCTTCCCCGTCAATGGCAAATGGTTCCCTCCTGAGGCAGAAGAACTCGCCATTGATCGCGGCGAGGCGTTTTTTGAAGCCGGTTTGACTCTGCCCAACAAACCCGAGATTCACATCCGTTACTCGCACCAATTCCGCGATGGCCAAAAGGAATCGCTGGTTTGGGGCGAATCCGAATTGACCGGCATCACCGTCGGCAGCAAAGGCCGCGCATTCATCCCGAGCTTTTGGAATATCGATGAAGAGCGCGACATCCTCGCCGCCGATGTGAAGCACACCTTCGGGAGTACGGGCGTCGGTTTGGGCGTGCGTTATGAAATTCAGGACAACGAAAACTCCCGCAACATTCGCCGGCGCCGCGATGAGCCTCAGGACCGTTATCTCACGCAAAAGGAAGGGGTGGACTCGGATCTCTTCAACGCGCATGCCTTCACCGAAACGCGTTTCAATGATTCCGTGCTGCTCACGACCGGGTATTCATTCACCACGCTCGATTCCGATCTCTCCGGCAGCCGCATTTATGGCGCGGGTTACGACGCCATGTATGATCCGGTCTTCAGCCGTCGGCAGTTCCGCGACGAAGGCTTCTACGATCTGCATGGCGGTTCGCAACTCAAGCAATACGTCATGAACCTCAACCTCATGCTCACTCCCTGGCCGGCGGTCACGATCGTTCCTTCTGTGCGCATCGAAAAACAAGATCTGCAAAGCATCGCCGAATACATGGAGACGAACGTCGGCGCCGCGCCTACCTTGCGCTCGACCGCTGATGAAATCCAATCGAGCAGCGAACGCGGTCTCCTCGATATCAGTGAAGCCGTGGAAATCCGCTACACGGGATTCACCAATTGGGTCCTTTACGCCAGCGGCCTATGGATTCAAGGCGATGGCGATCTCTCCGAGTTGATGATCGAAACTCATTCCGGCGCCGTGGACCTGGCCCGCAATACCGACTTCGAGCGATTTGTCCATAAATACACGGCGGGCGTGAATTGGTACCCGCTTCGCCGCCTCAACTTCGCCATCCAGTACTACCACAAAATCCGCGATGACGATTACATGCATGAGTTCGACAGCACTTCGAACAACTTCACCAGCGGCAATCGGTATCCCGCCTTCCTCGCCGGGCACGATTTCGACACCGATGACGTGAACTTCCGCGTCACCGTCCGCCCGTTCAACAACCTGACGCTGGTCAGCCGGTATGACTTCCAACTCTCGACGATCGACGTGACCGGTTTTGGGTTGCTCAATCAGCAGAGCGCCGAGATCACAACGCATATCCTCAGCGAAACCATCACCTGGAGTCCGTTGCCGCGGCTCTACCTGCAGGCGTCAGCCAATTACGTGATGGATCTGACCGATACGCCCAGCGACGACCGGTCGGCCACCGCGCCGGACAGCGACAACGATTATTGGAATACAAGTTTCCTCGCCGGCTACGCGCTCACCGATACGACCGATATTCAAGCGCAATACTTCTATTATCGCGCCGACAATTACGAAAACACCGCGGCGGCCACCATGCCGTATGGCATCGGCGCGGAAGAACACGGGATCATCGGCACGCTCACGCAAAAGATCACCTCGCGCCTTCGCTGGACGCTGAAGTACGGGTTCTTTGCTTACCACGATCAAACGTCCGGCGGGTTCAATGATTATCAGGGGCACCTCGCCTACTCGACGTTGCAGTATCGCTTCTGAAATCCGCAACACTCCTGTCGCGAAAAACCCGGAATGCCTCGCATTCCGGGTTTGTCATTTAAACACTTCGCGACTTTGGTCCCATTCTTCGTCCCATCCTTCGTCGCAAACTTCGTCGAAACCTTGGTCCCATCCTTTGTCGAAAACTTCGTCGCAATCTTCGTCGCAATCTTTGTCGCAATCTTTGTCGCAATCTTTGTCGAAAACTTCGTCGCAAACTTTGTCGCAATCTGCCTCGAACCAAATCCTTCTCGACAAAGTTTTCGACAAGGTTTTTCGACAAAGGAAAGGGAAGCTTAGATTTGGTGAGTAAGGCAACGAAGGATCCTATGGCCGCGTTAGGACAAGAAATGCTTGGCGTTTCGCAATGGGAACGGAGCGAATCCACGCTCTTTTTCCGATATTCATTTCAAGATGAAATGGATTCGAGCACGGCCGGCGCAAACCGAACCGCGCTTTTTCGATGGCCTCCTGCCTGGATGGCTCCAATCCACACTGAAATCTGAACCTGCATGATTATGAAAACGACCGCTCTCCTCATCGCGACGCTCACCCTCGCCCTTTGGACCGCTCCCTCAACTGCCGCGGACGTCAAGGCCAACTGGGAAAAGCATTGTCAAAAATGTCACGGCGCCGATGGGAAAGGCGACACCAAGATGGGCAAGAAGCTCGGGGTCAAAGATTACACCGATGCCAAAGTCCAAGCCGAAATGACCGACGAGCAAATCATCAAATTAACCAAAGAAGGCAAAAAGGAAGGGGACCAAACCAAAATGAAACCCTACGCCGATGTGCTGTCGGAAGAGGAGATCAAAGCCTTCGTCGCGTTCATTCGCGCTATGAAGAAATAGCGCTCCATCCGACCCGCGCAAAGGCAGGACCGGGAAGGATTGCGCTGCCCGAAGTCACATTCCTGGCGCGCCGGAGAATCCTCAGGGGCGCGGACCGGTTTATGGATGCCCGGGAAGTTGTCATTGGCGCCTGGGAGGGCAGCAAGGGTGCCCTGGACGACCTGACTGGCGCCCTGGACAACTTCACAGGCGCCCTGGGTGACCTGCTGGGCACCCGGCATCACTCCATGCGTGCCCTGGAAGACTCGCCGGGCGCCCGGGATGACTCCACGGGCACGTGGGATGGCTCCCCGGGCGCCCCGGATGGCCCCAAGGGCGCCTCGGATGAGTCCAAGGGCGCCCGGGAAGTGGTCCAGGGCGCCAGGAAAACGATTCCTGCTCGTGGAAATGGTCAAAAACAGGGCAAAACAGGCCATTTTGTCAGGAATTGGGGGGTCTGGGGTGGCTTGAGGCCCGGAAACCTCTCTTTGGCCGATTTTCCCATTCCAAGGCCATGTTTCGCGGTGGAAGTCTCCGTCATTTCAGCCGAAATACGGCTTGCGGGAAGTCTCGAGAACTGGCGAACCGTGCCGGCCCCCGGCCCGCCCCCAAGCGAGGTTTTCTTTTTCATTCTTGCCCCGTGGACGGTCGCAGATAACAGTTTCGCGATGCTGCTTTTCCGGGAAAAAGTTCCTGACGATTGGTTGCCCAAAGTGCTGAACCACTTGCCCGAGGTGCTGGTGGATCATGCTCATCTCGAGCGCAAAGCCGCCACCACCGCGCTCAATCTCGAAAAGTACCGCGACCTTTACAGCCGGGTCGAAGAGCTCAACGCTATTGCCATCGAGGAATTGCAGCATTTCCAGCTCGTCCTCAATCTCCTCAAGCAACGTGGCATTCCTTTTGGTCAGGCTTATCCGTGTCCCTGGATTACCGGCCTGATGCGCGCCATCCGCAATGGGCGTCGTGAACAGGCCATCGATCATTTGCTCTGCTGCGCGCTCATCGAGGGGCGCAGCTGCGAGAAATTTCAACTCCTCGCCCGCGCTTTGGAATCGCGCGATCCCGAGCTGGCGCGCTTTTACGGCAGCCTGGTGGAATCCGAAGGCAATCATTACGCGACTTACATCTTGATGGCGCGCGATATCAACGACGCCGAGACCGATCGCCGGCTCAATGATTTCCTCGATCTCGATGCGCAACTGATTCGCGAACCCAATCCGCGCCCCATGCTCCATTGACCGGCGCGATGTAGTCTCCGCTTTCGCCATCCCCTCGCAATTCCTCCCTTTGTCGAAAACTTTGTCGTGAACTTTGTCGTGAACTTTGTCGCCAACTTTGTCGCCAACTTTGTCGGAACCTTCGTCGAACTAACTCATTTTCTCGACAAAGTTTTCGACGATGTTTTCGACAAAGGAGAAGACAGGCGGGACGCCTGTCCTACATTCATGAAGCAATCGATGCTTTTCATGCGCCGGGATCAGAGTATTCTCGATGCATGCTATGATTCGCGCCGCCGTGAAAGAGAGTGTCCGCCTGATTCGCGGCGCAGTGACTCAATCATTCGCGCACGAGCTGTTTGTCCGAACCTTCAAGCCGCATGATCCCTTCTGATTCCCCGTCTTTGTGAACCGATTTCCCTCCAGCCGGTCTCTGCTGATTCGCGCACGCGTCAATGATATCGCAGTCATCAGGTGGTTTATGGTCGCTTGCCTCGCGGCTATGGTGGCGATGAGTTCGGCATTGCTTGCCGCGGATCGGCGGGCCGCGCCAACGAAATCGTCACCGGCCAAATCGAACACCAAGGGGGCCAAGCCAAAACCAAATGCCGCCGCGGCCGCAAAAAAAGAAAAGCCGGTCGAAGCCATCGCCGATCAAACGCGCCCTTCGCTCGTGATCATTTCCAGTTTCGGCCGCGATGGCAACGAAGATGGCCTCGGTTCCGGGTTTGTGATTTCGCCCGACGGTTTGGTGGCCACGAGTCTGCATGTGATTGGTGAGGCGCGTCCGATCAGTGTGCGCCTGGCCAATGGCAAACGTTTCGAGGTCACCGAAATCCATGCGTGGGATCGCAAGCTCGATCTGGCCGTCATCCGCATCGCCGCGACCAATCTCGCCGCGCTCGAATTGGGGGATTCGGACCAGATGAAGCAAGGATCGGCGGTGGTGGCCATGGGCAATCCGCTCGGGCTGGAATCGAGCATCGTGCAAGGGGTGCTGTCCGCGCGCCGCGAAGTGGCCGGGATCGAGATGTTACAGCTGGCGATACCGATCGAGCCGGGCAATAGCGGCGGTCCGCTGGTGGATCTTGAGGGGCGCGTTCATGGAATTATGACGATGAAATCCGCCTTGAGCGCGAATCTTGGATTCGCCGTGCCGATCAACACGCTCAAACCGCTCCTCGAGAAACCGAATCCGGTTCCCATGTCCCGCTGGCTTGTCCTGCGCGCGTTGCCAGTCTCCGATTGGCAACCGCTCATGGGCGCCCGCTGGACGCAACAAGGCGGGCGCATCGTGGTTAAGGGCAAGGGCCGCGGCTTTGGCGGGCGCGCCCTTTGTCTCTCGAAGAAAAAAACTGCGGCCCGCCCGTATGAAATCGCGGTGACCGTGAAACTCGACGACGAGGCGGGCGCTGCGGGGTTGGCCTTTGAATCGGACGGCGACCAGAAACATTACGGGTTTTATCCGAGCGCGGGCCAGATGCGTTTGACGCGATTTGACGGGCCGACGGTTTTGAACTGGACGATTCTCGAACAGGTGCAAACGCCGCATTACCGCCCGGGCGACTGGAACACTTTGAAAGTGCGGCTCGAAGCCGATCGCATTCTCTGCTTTGTCAACGGGCATCTCGTGATTGAATCGACCGATCAGGAGTTGCGCGGCGGTCAGGCCGGCCTGGCAAAGTTTCGCGATACGGAAGCGTTGTTCAAAGGATTTCAAATCGGCGCCAACATTGCCGCCAACGGCCCACCACAATTGCCGGACGAACTGGAACGCAAATTGGAGCAGATGTTTGCCACCCAGAGCGACGAGCCGGACCCCGCTTTGCTCGAAGCGTTGAAGGCGCATCCTGATGCGGCGCGCTGGGCGTTGCAGGATCGCGCCGTGAAACTCGAACGCGAATCCGCGCTGCTGCGGCGCGCGGCATTGCGGATTCATCGCCAGCGCATTCAAGCCGAACTGTTGCGCGTCATGGAAGCACCGGAAGAAAAGGTCGATTTGATCGAGGCGGCCCTGCTCGTCGCGCAATTGGATGATCCCGATTTGGACGCGGGGTTTTATCGAAACCAAATCGATCAACTCGTTGCCGAGCTCGAAAGCAAAATCTCGAAAGACGCCGATGAGGCCGAGCGGTTGAAGGCGCTTCAGGAGTTTTTCTTTCGCGAGCAAGGGTTTCACGGGAGCCGGACCGATTATTACAATCGGGCCAACAGTTACCTCAACCAGGTGCTCGATGATCGCGAAGGGTTGCCCATCACGCTGGCTATTCTTTTTATGGAACTCGCCCAGCGCGTCGGGCTGCAGGTGGCGGGCATTCCCTTGCCCGGCCATTTCGTCGTCCAAAACGCCGGCAAAAACGGATCGCAGGAAATGATCGATGTGTTTGATGGCGGCAAACCGCTGACACGCGATGAAGCGGGCGCGCTCGTTCTTTCAATCACCGGGTCGCCCCTCGAAGAAGCGCATCTGAAGCCGGCCACAAAACGCCAGATTATCGTCCGCATGTTGCGAAACCTGATCAGCATCGCGCAGGAAACAGAGCCGGCTTCGGAGATGTTGCGTTATCTCGAATTGACGGTGGCGTTGCAGCCCGACTCGCCGCGGGAACGTTTCACGCGCGCGGTGCTGCGCCTGCGCAATGGCGATGTCCCCGGCGCCAAACAGGATTTGAAATGGCTTCTCGACAATTCGCCGTCCGGTCTCGATCTCGATCAGGTCGCGGAAATGTACCGCTCGTTGTGACCTTCGCCCGGTCTGCAACGAGCCGCACGCAGGTGAATTCCTTCGAGGCATACACGAGTGGCCGATGGCGCTTTGCGCGGCGACAGCCCTGGCGACGAGACGCCGCAAAATCCTGAAGGCGCAGAGGCCGACGCGGATGCCGGCGCTGCTTGACTGGAGCGGTTTTATTGGAGCGCGCTGGTCCTGCGGATCTCATCGTCGGACAGAGCGGAGTCGTAAGTCGTGAAGTCGTGAATGCCCTCTTGATTGTTGCGTCAGCGTTAATATGATCCGAGCCACAATGCTGAATTTTGAATTGGTTTCGGCCCTGCGCCAGGGCCTTTTTTTGTTGCTGACGCCGTGGATTTCTCTGGCGGCTTTTTCAGCGGAACTCATTTCCCCTCCGGCCTCGCCGCCCAAAATCGCTCCCGCTTCAAATGAAGGCGAACTGGCCATGAAAGGGTTCACCCTCCCCAAAGGCTTCCAAAGCGAACTCATCGCCGCCGAACCGCACCTCGCCAATCCTGTCGCCTTTTACATCGACGAGCTCGGTCGCTTTTATGTCTGCGAAACCTTTCGCCTCCACGCCGGCGTCACGGACATCCGCGGCCACATGAATTGGCTCGATGAAGATCTGGCCGCGCGCACGCCCGACGATCGCCTCGCTTTGATGCGCCGTCACGAAGGCGATCGCATTTCCCGTTACGCCCAGTTTTCCGACCGGTTGAAACGCATTGAAGATCGCGATGGCGACGGCAAGTCGGATCACTCGACGGTGTTTGCCGACGGTTTCAATCATCCGCTCGATGGCCTCGCCGCCGGCGTGATCGCCCGCAAAGGCGAAGTGTGGTTCGCGAATATTCCGAACCTCTGGCACTTCCGCGACACGAACCACGATGGCGTCGCCGACGAGCGCCGCTCGCTTCACTACGGCTATGGCGTGCGCACCGGTTTCATCGGGCACGATATGCATGGCTTGCGGTTCGGGCCCGACGGCAAACTGTATTTCTCGATCGGCGATCGCGGCGCCAATGTGCAGATCGACGGCAAATCGATCGGGCATCCCGACACCGGCGCGGTCTTTCGTTGCAACCCGGACGGCTCGGAGCTGGAGGTTTTCGCTTTCGGACTTCGCAACCCGCAGGAATTGGCTTTCGACCAATACGGAAATCTTTTCACGGGCGATAACAATTCCGATGGCGGCGATCGCGCGCGCTGGGTGCATCTGGTGGAAGGCGGGGACAGCGGCTGGCGCATCGGCTTTCAATTTATCGAATCACCGAATTCGCGCGGCCCGTGGAACGCGGAGAAAATGTGGCACCCGCAAAATCCCGAGCAGCCGGCTTTTCTGGTGCCGCCGCTGTTGAACATGACCGATGGCCCATCGGGGCTCGCCTTCAATCCTGGCACCGGCCTGCCGGAGCGCTACAAGGATCATTTCTTCCTCGTGGATTTTCACGGCAGCCGGAGCAGCGGCATTCATTCGTTTGCGCTCAAACCGAAAGGGGCGTCGTTCGAGGTGGATGATCTCCAGCGTTTTCTCTGGAACGCGCTGCCGACGGACGTCGATTTCGGAGTCGATGGCGGGATTTATTTTTGTGATTGGGTGCAGGGCTGGGGCATGACGGGCAAAGGCCGCATCTATCGCGTGTTCGATCCTGAAATCACTCAACAACCGATCGTGCGCGAGACGAAAAAGCTGCTGGCGGAAGGAATGGAAAAACGTTCTGCCAAAGAACTGGCAAAACTGCTCGGGCACGCCGACATGCGCGTGCGGCAGGAAGCGCAATTTGAACTGGCGTCTCGCATCGAGACAAAAACGCTCGCGGCCAATGCGCGCAAAAATTCGAACCAGTTCGCGCGGCTCCACGCCATCTGGGGCCTCGGACAAATCGGCGCGCAATTTAAGAATGCCATCGCGAAATCGCCTCGAACCGAATGCGTCGAGTCGCTGCTGCCATTGTTGCGCGATGGGGATGCCGAGATCCGCGCTCAGGCGGCGAAGGTTTTGGGAGATTTGCGCGCCGGTCCGGCGGGCGATGCGCTGATGGCGTTGTTGCGCGATCGGAATCCGCGTGTGCGATTCTTTGCTGCGTTGGGTGTTGGAAAAATCGGGCGCAAGGAAGCGATGGAACCGCTGCTTGTCATGTTGCGCGAAAGCGCCGATCAAGATCCGTTTCTGCGCCACGCCGGAGTCATGGGGCTCACCTGGATTGGCGATGTGCGCGCGCTGTTGCAGCATGCCAAGGACGCGTCTCCCGCGGCGCGCATGGGTGTGTTGCTGGCCTTGCGCCGTTTGGAACGCGCCGAGATCGCGGTGTTTCTCCACGATCCGCAACCGGAACTCGTGCTCGAGGCAGCTCGCGCCATTAATGATCTGCCCATCAGCGGCGCCGTCGCGGATTTGGCGAAGCTGATCGAGAAACCGGATCTCCCGCAACCGCTGCAACGCCGCGTGCTCAATGCGAACTTCCGGCTCGGCGTCCGGCAGTCCGCCGAAACCCTCGCGAAATTTGCCGCCCGCACCGATGCCCCCGAAGCTCAGCGCGCCGAAGCACTCGTGGCGCTCGGCGACTGGCCGAAGCCGAGCGGACGCGACCGAATCACCGGTCTGTGGCGTCCGACGCCGGCTGTTCGCGATACGCAAGCGCCCGCCGACGCACTCAAGCCAGTCGTGAATGACATTTTGCGTGACAGTCCGGGCAGCGTGCAATCGGCCGCGGCACGTGCAGTGGAGCGTTTGCAAATTCTCGAAGCGGGCGCGGCGCTCGTCGAGGTGGTGCAGCGCGCTGGAAAATCCGACAGGGCCAAGGTCGCGGCGTTGAGCGCGCTGGCCGCTTTGAAGGACGCGCGGCTCGCCGACGCCCTGGCCTCGGCGCAGAATGATTCGAGCGAAGAAGTCCGGAAAGAGGCGTTGCGCCTGGCGGCGCTGGCCAAGCCGGCTGGAGCGCTTTCGCAACTCGCCTCCGTCTTGCAAACTGGGTCCACTGGTGAAAAGCAAAATGCGCTGGCCACTCTCGCCACCATGGAGGGCAATGCGGCGGATGAATTGATTCTCGAATGGCTCGGCCGCCTGAACGCCGGCCAGGTTCCCGCGGAATTGCGCCTCGATTTGCTCGAAGCCGCCGCGAAACGCACCGCGCCGGCCGTGCGCGACAAACTGGCTGAATTCGAAAACAAACTGGCCACTCGGAATGATCCCCTCGCGACGTTCCGCGACACGCTCGCCGGAGGCATCGCCGAGGAAGGGCGCAAAGTCTTTTTCGAACGCGCCGAAGCCTCCTGCCTGCGATGTCACAAAATCAAAGGCGAAGGCGGCGAAGTCGGCCCGGATCTGACCGGCTTGGGCGCGAAGCAAACTCGCGAGTACATCCTCGAAGCCATTCTCTTCCCGAACAAACAAATTGCGCCTGGTTTTGAAAGCGTGATGGTCACCACCCGGAGCGGAGGAGTTATCGCCGGCACCGCCAAAAGCGAGAACGATCAGGAATTGGTTTTGAATTCGCCCGAGGACGGAATTGTGACGATCAAGAAGAGCGAGATCGCGCGGCGCGATCGCGGCCTTTCCTCGATGCCGGAAGGGATCACGAACCTGATCTCGAAACGCGATTTGCGGAACCTGGTGGAATTTCTGAGCACGTTGAAATAACCGGACAGCACGGGTGCACGCGGCCCAGTCGCGCGTTGAGGGAAAGCATTGAACAGAAGGGACCGAAGGCTAGTCAGGAATGGCCCGTGATTTTACAAATCCGTGACAATTGGCCTGCGCGCGCTGGCATTCTTTGGTAAACCGATGGCAGAGCGCATGACCGCCCACGACCACCGCGCGCCGAGCTTTTTCTGGCAAGGCTTGTTTATTTTGCTGCCGGTTCTCCTGCTCGCTGCCGTCGGCTTCCTCTCCATCCGGCAGGACAAAGCATTGGTGGAACAGCAGGCGCGCGAGCAGGCTCGCGAGATGATCGCGGATCTCGGCCCCAGGATCTGGCAAGCGCTCACCAACCTCCCCCCGGGCGTCAAACCTCCGCTCCTGCTCACACCGGAATCGAGAATTTTTTTCGTCATCGATGAGCACGGCGAACTTACGTTTCCCGAGCCATACAACAGAGCTCTCGTTCCGGCGGCGCCGGCGGCTTCACACCTGACCGCGTCGCAATTGCAATTGTGGAGCAAAGCCGAGTCCTCTGAATTGCGCCAAGGAGATCTTGAAGATGCGAAAATGAGCTACGAAGAATTCCTCGCCTCTGATCCACCGGAGCCGATGGCCAGTCGCGCGAGATACAATCTCGGTTTGGTTCATCTGCGTCTCGGGCAAACAAACTCGGCGCGGGAATGGATCGAGATGGTTGCGACCAATCGGCAGGAAACACTCGCCGAAAGCGGACTGCCGCTCGGACCTTTGGCGCAACTTCAATTGCTGCAATTGGAACCGGTCGGTTCTACCGAATGGTATCGCCGCATGGGTTTGGGATTGTCGGTCCTGAATGAGCCGTCCACTGCCACGCCGCTGATTTTGAAAACGATTGAAGCGATGGAATCCTCCCACACGCCGCCCACAGACGCAGGTCCGCCCCGCCAAAATCCAAGGCCCCTGAAACTTTGGGAGGAATGGGAATTGGCTCGCGATCGTTACGAGGAAACGCGGCGCATTTTGATTCCTGACACGCAGGGCAATGAGCCGTTGCCGGCCTTCACAGGTTCGCTGGCGGCGCCGCCGCGATTGAATTCGGTTCCGCGCTGCTTTTGGATCGGAGAACGCCAGTTGTGGTTGGGCGTGGCCTATGCCAGTTCGCGGGAAAAGGCCACTGCCATTCGTTGCCTTCCCAAAAGCGCGGTTCACAATTTGATCGCCAAACATCTCGGCTCGAAATCAGTCGGTGCGGATTATTTGCAACTCGCAGTCAATCTGGCCGGCCAATGGATCGAACTGCCGAAAGGGGACGTCCTGGCCGAGTCTGTTGCCGGAGAAAGCACCGAATCTGGTTCGCTCCTGAAAGTCGCGGCATTTCTCACCGACCGCGAAAAGTTGTTCGCTCGCCAGCGCCAGCGGACGCTTTGGGCCGGCGCCTTGATTGGCGTGGCCGTCATTTCGGCGCTCGCGGGATTTGTCGCGGCGCGGCGTGCTTTTCACCGGCAACTCCATTTGAACGAATTGAAAAGCAATTTCGTTTCGAGCGTGTCGCACGAATTGCGCGCGCCCATTGCGTCGGTGCGCTTGCTCGCCGAAGGACTCGAGAGCGGGCGAATCAAGGAGGAACCGAAACGGCTCGAGTATTTCAAATTCATTGTGCAGGAATGCCGCCGGCTTTCCGCGTTGATTGAAAACGTGCTCGACTTCTCGCGCATCGAGCAAGGGCGGAAACAATACGAGTTCGAAGAAACGGATGTCGCAGCGCTGATCCAGAAAACCACACAGGTGATGCAGCCGTATGCCGGCGAACGAGGGATCCGCCTCGCAACCTCTGGCATCGCGGAGAATCATTCCATCACCGCGGACGCTCACGCGCTGCAACAGGCGCTCGTCAACCTGATCGACAACGCGGTTAAGCATTCGCCTGCAGGTGGCGTGGTCAGCGTGGGCTTGGCGCGCCGTGGATCGTTCGTGGCAATCTGGGTCGAGGACAAAGGCGAAGGCATTCCCATCGAGGAACAGGAGCGCATCTTCCAACGATTTTATCGCGTCGGTTCCGAGTTGCGCCGCGAAACGCAGGGCGTCGGCATCGGATTGAGCATCGTCAAGCACATCGTCGAAGCGCATGGCGGTCGTGTGACCGTGCGCAGCGCACCGGGACAAGGAAGCCGATTTGTCATCGAACTGCCGGCTTTGAATGCACCGGCGAATGCAAAAACCAAAATTCAAAATGCTGAGTTGAAAAATGAAACCTGAGGAAAACGAGGCAGCAACCGCGCCCAAGGCGGTGGCGTGTGGCGCGAATCGCGAGCGGGTTTTGATTATCGAAGACGAATTGCCCATGCGCACGGCTTTGCACGATTGCTTGCAAGCGCATGGTTATCGTGTCTTGACGGCCGCAGACGGCGCCAGTGGCCTGGCCAAGGCAATCGAAGAAAAACCAAATCTGATCCTGCTCGATCTGATGATGCCTCGGTTGGATGGGTTCGCATTGTGCCGCGAATTGCGGCGGCTCGGCCATATCATGCCTATTCTCATGCTGACCGCCAAAGGAATGGTCGAAGATCGCGTCGCCGGTCTCGATGCCGGGGCGGACGATTATCTCGTGAAACCGTTCAGCACGGAGGAATTGCTGGCACGCGTTCGCGCGTTGGTCCGGCGCGCGAAACGATCCACTCCCGAACCGCGGAGCATCGTGCTCGGGGATGTGACGATTGATCTGGCAAAACAAACGGCGCGGCGCGGGGAAAAACCGATTTACCTGACGGCGAAAGAATTCGCCATGTTGCGGCTGTTGATCGAGGCCGAAGGCGAACCGGTCACACGCGACCGGTTCCTCGATGTCGTCTGGGGTTACACGGCGTTTCCAACGACGCGCACGGTCGATAATCACATCGCGAGTTTGCGCGCGAAAATCGAAACGGACCCGGACCGGCCGCGCTGGATCAAGACGGTACATGGGGTGGGGTACAGGGTCGAGGGAGGGGAGAAGGGGTTAAAGAGTTAAATGGTTAAATGGTTAAATGGTTAAATGGTTAAATGGGTTGATGAGGTTAGTGGGATTTCGATTTTGCAAAAGCGTGACAAATGAAGGGTGCAGATTCGGGCAGGATGTGAGGCGCAATGACGGAACAGCAAATCAATTCAGCTCGATTAAGAATATGAAAATCAGAACTCTCCTATCACTGCTGAGCATCGGTGTCGGGCTCGCGCAGGCGGCCGAACCTTTGAATGAAGCTTTTCAACGCGGATTGCTCGAAGAAGAGGGCAATCGCAATCTCGACGCCGCCATCGCGTCGTATCGCACTGCCATCCGGGAGTATGACGAGCAACGCAAGATCGCGGGCAGCGCTCTGTTTCGCCTCGCCGAATCGTATCGCAAACAAGGCAAGACCAACGAAGCGCGCGTTTATTATGAGCGCGTCGCCAAGGAGTTTCCCGATCAAGCGGAGATCGCCGCGCTCAGCCGCAAGCAAATCGGTCCGCGCACTTCCTCGCCGCAAAATCGCAATCTGAGCCTGGATCGCGTGCAGTATCTGCAGAAGGAATTGATCGCTTCCGAGCAAATGGAAGTGCAATACGCCACTTTGCTCGAGGAGTTGAAAAAGAAAAACCGCGCGGAACTGCGCAATGCTTTGCCGAGTTCCGTGCCCGACGAACACCTGAATCGGCATTTGGCGGAACTCGCCACCGCCGAACAAAAGTTGACCGTCATCAAAAGGCAATATGGCGCCGAGCACCCGGAACATGCCCAGACCGCGGCTTTGATCGCCAAAATCAACGAGCAGATCGAATCGCGAATCGACGGCATCCTGGCGGGAATGGAGGCCAAGGTGTCGCAAAGCCGCGCCGCGCGAAAAGCATTGGAGCAAAAGCTGAGCGTGGAACTGAAAGAGTACGAACTCGCCTCACAGCCGCAGTTGCTGGACATCCCCATTCCGGACGTTGCAGCGACGAAGGAACTCGACGAAGAACAAAAGGAAATCGAACGCCTCAAAAAAATCATCAAGGAAAGCCCTGACCTGGTGAATGCCAAAACCGGCCCGCCAGGCGGAATCGCGGAAACACCGCTGCACAGAGCCGCTGGTTTGGGACAATTGCAGGTTGTGCGATTTCTTGTCGAGAATCTGGTCGACATCGACGCTCGAGATTACAACGGCGACACGCCGCTTCATCGCGCCGCCGGGCGAGGTTACAAAGCCGTTGTCGAATTTCTTGTGAACGCCGGAGCCGACGTGAACGGCAAATCGCGATCGGGCAAGACGCCGTTGCACGTCGCCGCAAGCCAGGGGCACGTGGCCGTCATGGAATCGTTGCTGGCGTTCAAGGCCGATCCGAATGCGCGGGATCGAACGGGCAGAACGCCCTTGCATGACGCCGCGGCCTCCACGGACCGGCGGGCGGCGCTCGAAATTTTGCTGAAGCACGGCGCCGAGATTGAAGCCAAAAACAGCGCGGACGAGACGCCGCTGTTCGTGGCGGCGACCGCGGATCGGATTGGCACGGTGGCCCTGCTCATCGCGAAAGGGGCCGACGTTCAGAGCAAAGGTCCGCAAGGCGACTCGGTTCTGCACTGGGCATCGAGTGCGGGGAACTTCGATTTGGTTCGTCTGCTTTTGGACCAGAAGGCGAACGTGAATGCCACGAATAAGTACGGAGAAACGCCGCTCCATTCTGCGGTCAAGACTTTCATGAAAAACACGGCGCAATTGCTCATGGACCGCGGCGCGGACGTCAATGCCATCGCGTTCGGCCCGGCCATTCCCAACTACGCCACGGGTCCAGTGACCCCGTTGGATGTGCTGATGCGGAATCCGGTGGGGGTGCAAACGCAAGTGAAGGAGGAATTGAGGGAGTTTCTCGAAGCTCACGGCGCCAAGTCTGCCAAAGCCGCTGCCGCCGAATCCCGCTCGGCTCAGGGCACTCAGGGCAACCTCGCGATCCCCAGCGATTCCACGCTCTACTTTATGGGTGAGGTAAAGGCAAACGCGCTGCCGCTGGCGCCAGGATCAGAGAAGACCATTTCACAGGCATTGCTTCAAGTCGGCGTGACCGAGTTCGCGAATTTGAAGCGAGTTAAGATATCGCGCATGGATCCGTCAACGAAGGTGTACACCAATTTTTTCGTGAACGTCAGCGACATCAACCAGGGCAAAACCAACGACGTCGTTTTGCAAGCAGGCGATCGAATCCACGTCGGCGGAAAATTGGTTAACTTTTAGCGGGCCTCTCCTCAACTTGTCATCCGTCCGCCGGGAGCACGACGATGCGATAGAAGCGCGGCGCCGAATCCACTGAATCTTCGATCGCGGAAAGTGCGTCACTGCCGGTCAGTATCTCCGGCCAATCGGTCCAGGCCTGAAGATCTGCCGACCATTGCACGCGATATTTCCGGCCTGGAACGGAACGCCACTCGAGGCGGAGCGCTGTCCCATTGCGGATCCGTTGACCTGACACAATTTCAAAACGCGATTGGGCATCCGACGGGTTCGTTCCCGCGAGATATTCGAAGGCGTTGGCGATTCCATCGCCGTCGCTGTCGATGGCGCGATCGTCTGCTCCGATCTGGTACGCTGGATGGGCGCGCTCGGTGGCATCGGGCACGCCGTCGGCATCCCAATCTTTCGGGATCAATTTTCGCACGGCGCTGTTTCCTGAGTCTGCGACGTAGATCACGCCGTTTTGTGTGACGGCGATTGCGGCCGGGGACTTGAACCTGGCCAAATACGCAGGCCCATCAATAAAGTCGGGCGAATCAGAGCCTGCGATCGTTGTTATCAACCCGGAGCCATCGATTTGGCGGATGCGGTGGCGATCAATGAAATAAGTTCGACCGAGCCGGTCCACTGTGAGATCACCGCAGATCTCGAGCAACGCGATGTCTCGAGGGCCATCGGAAAAGCCGCTCGTTTTTCCGGCAAAAAGTGAAACCGCATTATCGCTGCCAATTCGAAAGAGAAGGGGTGTGATTGAACTCCAGATTTCTCCGTTGGGCAGAATGCCGATCCCGGAGACCTGGCCGTTCACGGGAATCTCAGGTTGAGCAAAGACCGTCACGGTTGTCACAAAGCCATTCGGTTTCACCCGGCGAATGCTTTTTGGCTGGCTGACAATGAGGTCGCCATTAGGAGCGATCTCGAGGTGTTGAGGCGTGTCGAACTGCGCTTCGTTTCCCGCACCATCGGCGGTTCCGGCGGTCGCGGAGCCGGCGAATGTTTCGAATCCCGCTGCGCCAGGGATCCACTTGAACACCTGATGCGCGCCGATCAAAGTCGCATACACGTAGCCTTGCGCATCAACAGCTATTTTCTCGATCGCGCCCGGCGAAGGCAGATCTTCAGTCTGATTGTTTTGCCGGACAAGTTGCAATCGCTGTGTGTCAGCGGAGTAAACGTAAAGGTCACCATCAGGCCCGATCGCGAGCGCGGTGGGTTTGGAAACCTGCAGAGAATTCAAAGCCGTGCTCACTTCGTATTCGGGATAAACAGAGAAAAATGCGTCGCGAATCTGGCTCGGCACCATGCCATCGCCGAAACCTCGCGCACGGATCTGGACCGGTCGAGTCAAGGGGATCGGCGCGGAGTAGGTGGGCGAATTCTCTGTCGGCTCAGTGCCATCGAGTGTGTAATGAATGCGAGCGTCGTAAGGTGTAGTTTGCATGCGAACGAGGGTCCCGTTGGTTACGGGGCCGCGCAGTGGAATAAAGGTTGGGGTTGTGATCGGCAGCACCGCATAAGTGCGCGTGCTGATGGGCCCAGGAGGAAAATTGGGAACGGCGATGATCGCTTTGACGGTTGTGCCGGGCGGGATTGTCAATGGCGAAGTGTAACTCGGCGAAGCGGTGGTCGGATCGGAACCATCGACCGTGTAATGAATGGCGCCTTCCGTCAAAGGGTTGCGTAGAACCACCAGAATTGGTTTTTGAATCGCGAAGCTTGAGGGCGTGTTGAACTCTACGAAAGGAATGGTCGTGATGAATTGGAATGATTGGAGCGGTGTGATGGCAACATCGTTTTCAAAAGCGCGCAGTTTGAGATCGGTGTTTTGAGAAATCGCGATCGGGCTTGTGTATGCCGGAGAGGCCGCTGTGGGAGTCCCTCCGTTCAAAGTGTAGCGAATGGTTGCGGCCGGGTTTTGATTCCACTCAATCGAGGTCATGGTGTCGGGAGGAACCAAACCGCCGGGCGGTGTCACGACCGGCAGAAGTTCCGAGGCGGGGACGTACGTTTGTGTGCGCGTGGTGAACTCAGGCGAAACCCCATTCAAGCGAGGTACCGCACGCACGGTCGTTCCGGGCCCGACAAGGAAAGGACCGGAATAAGTGAACGGTGTTCCGGTATTTGTGCCGAAGGCAATCGTTGCTCCGGGGGTGGCGCAGTGCAGCGTCACCCACACATTCGAGCGCACGATGCCCCCGGGCGGGTCGAACTCGACTGGCGCGGGCTGCACGGCGCGAAAGGTCCTCGACTGGACTGCGCTCGGCGCCAGTCCTTCGCGATAGGCCACGGCTTTCAAGGTGACGCCCTCGGTCACTTTCACAGAAATACCGGACGGTTCCAAAGGCAATGAATCGTCGGGATCGACCCCGTTCGTCGTGTAGCGAATCATGGCTCCGGGCGTCGGTGCAACGATCGTCACTTGATCCGTCCACGGGGCCATCAAACCGTGAGGCGAGAATTGAGGTGGGGCTGTAGTCATCGCATCTTCCAGCCGAAAGATCCCCTTCAAAGTAGAACAGAGATACAGCCGCCCTTGTTCATCCTCCCCGAACGAAGTGACTGAACTGTCTGGCAAGTTGGCCAATGGAGATGTCACCCATCCTTCCGCAGTTTTTTTGGCCGCTGAAATCAAACCGATGATATCGGCAAAGAAATAGAGGCCATTCATGCGAGGCGAATCTGGTCCTCGATAAACAAAGCCGCCAATGATGGCGACGCCATTTGTGCGGCCGAATTCCAGAACCGGTTTCGTCACGTTGGCCGGCAAAACATTCGTCGCATAGAACTGGCGCGTTCCTTCGAAATAAGGCCAACCGAAATTCATTCCACCGGCGCTCCCCGCGGGCACCAGGTTGATTTCTTCACTGCTCGCCTCGCCCACATCGCTGATGAAAAGGTCACCCGTGAGACGATCAAAAGAAAACCGCCACGGATTGCGCAGTCCGACTGCCCAGATCTCCGGCCAAAAATTGAGATTACCCACAAACGGGTTCGAGGAAGGCACACGGTATTTGATCGCCGAGTTGACATCGATGCGCAGGATTTTTCCCGGATGCCAGCCCGGATCCTGCGCAGGACTCGGGTTCCTTCGGGCATCTCCCACTCCGATATACAAGAACCCATCAGGCCCAAATGCGAGCTGGCCGCCAACGTGAAACCTGTCGGCGTAAGCGAGAAGGAGTACCTCCTCAGACCTGGCATCGGCAACTTCTGGCGAACCGGTCACTCTAAACCGCGAAATCGCTGCTGGCCCCATCGTGTAAAAGACGTAGAAACACTTTTGTGAGGGGTAATCGAACGGGAAGGCGATCGACAACAACCCGGTTTCCTGTTGAGACGCCCACGTCACACGTTGCCGGATATCCAGAAAGACTCTCGGTTCAGTCGCTCCAGGGTCCAGCACTTTGACAAGTCCGGGGCGTTCCACGATGAACAACCTGCCGCTCCCGTCGCCCGCGTGAGTGATATGCACCGGGTTGGACACATTGGTGGTCACTTGCACGAGCCGTAACGCCGGCCAATCCACTTGTGCTTCGAGCGGAAATATTGACTGGAAAAGGAGGGCCCCAAGAAGAAATCTCGCAGGGGAGATCATGGCGAGGAATTGTTAACCAATGCTCCATTTTCAGGCAAGGCTGGTTTCACCTGTTGTGGTTTCACCTGTGGGGGCGTTCACCCCCGTGACCCCGCAAACAGGCACGGATGAGCGGAAGGACTGCGACTGTAGAAAGAAACTTTGGGAAGTCGCGCTACAATTCTTCCCACTTGATTTCGTTCCAGGAATCCACTGAGAAACCGCGCCGCGGTCCGACGCGGGAGAGATTTTCATCGTAGTGGAATTTGAAATGGCCATTCATCGCCACGGAGGAAGTGATGCTGGCGCCGACGAAATCATAATCATCGCTGCCGCCGCCGCCGAGGGAGAAGGCGGCGTACGGAGCGTAGATGACGCCTGTAAAAGCGGCATTGCCGCTGAGGGAGAGACTGGTATTGCCGTTCAAGCCCCAATAATAAAAGTTGGTGGCGTTGCCGGGTTGATTGATGATGCCATTGCCGCCGATGCTGGCGCTGGCGCCGCCGACGTAGAGGTTGAGCGAGGCGCCGGGGGCGATGGTGATTTTCGAGGAGCCGGACATGCTGACATTTCCGGTCACATAAAGGACGGCGTTGCCATTGATGAGCACTTTGTTTTGGCCGCTCAAGCTGAGGCTGGAGAGTTGGTAATTGCCCGTGCCGAGGACGTAAGTGTAATTCGTGCCACCGACATTTCCGCTGGCGGGAGTGAAGGCCCCTCCGGAGAACGGTGGCTGTACATCCGGGAATTGCACATTCATGTCGTCGCTCGACCAGCCCGGTTCAATGCCCTTGTTGCCAGCATCGTGCCAGGCCTTGCTGCCGACGGAACCGTTCGGACCAATTTTCACGGTGCCGCCGGGACCGGTGGAAGCTTTTCCAAAAATATCGGCATTCCAGACATCAAGTGAATCGACCACGGCGGAGTTGGTGGCCACGTCGCCATTGTCTTTGGCTTTGTTTTCGTCGTACTGCCCATTGGTGCTGTAATTTTCATCCGCTGAATCGAAACTGTCGGTCATGATGCCATTGCCGCTGAGGTCGATTTCGCCTTTGGCCACCATTCCTTTTGCAAATAGGGCCGAGTTGGTGACGGTGACCTTCACGGCACGAACCGATGACAGGAAATTGCTTGTGACCAGGTCGCGCATGTAAGCGCGCGAAATGATGGTGGGCCGCGCGTCGGGCGTCATCGTAACCACGTATCGGTTTTCGCCGAGATACCGTTCTTTTTCGTAAACGCCATTGACGAGAGTCCAGCCGTTGCCGGCCAGGTTGGTTCCATTGTGGTAAAGGTGCGTCAAGGCTTCTTCGAGGCCGGCCTCGAGCACTGGGATGGCCGCATTCCATTGCAAGGAATGGTTGACCTGCCGGTTTTGCCAGCTCACCAGGTCGAGGTAACTGGCCAGAGCCGTTCCGATCACCACAATACTGACGAGCATGATCAGCATCGCGTTGCCGCGTTCACGCGCGAGATGGATTCGCATAACCTGTTCTTTGATTGATTGTGGGTATGGACGCCAGGCAGGTCGGCGCCAAACGCTGTTCCATTCAATATTTATCGGCAGGAACGTCAGGAGCTTAATCATCCATCCCGCCTGAATCCAGCCGAAAATCGACGTCAACGAAGACGGATCTCCCCGCTGCCGCCCCGGACTCATTCACCATTCCACGGGGCGCTCTTCAACAAGGGGTTAGATTTCCGTGTAAGTGAACACCTCGTTCCAGGAGTCCACGGTAAATCCCCGATTCGGTCCCACCCGCCCCAAATTCTCATCGTAATGAAATTCAAAATGGCCGTTCATTTTTACCGAATCACTGATGGCCGAGCCGACAAAATCGTATTCGTCACTGCCGCCGCCACCCAGACTAAGAGCGGCGTATGGGGCGTAAATGACACCGGTGAAACTGGCGTTGCCGCTGAGGGAAACGCTGGTGTTGCTGTTCAAGCCCCAATACCAAAAGTTCGTCGCGTTGCCGCCTTCATTGACAATGCCATTGCCGCCGAGACTGGCGGTCGAACCGCCAACATAGAGATTCAATGAACTCGTTTGATTGATGATGATTTTCGCCTGGCCGGAGAGGCTGACGTTACCGGTCACATACAACACAGCGTTGCCGGTCACGAGCAGTTTGTCACTGCCGCTGAGGTTCAAGCTCGAGAGCTGCCAATTCCCGGCGCCAATGATGTAAGTGTAATTCGTTCCGCCAAGGCTGCCGCTCGCGGGCGTCGAAGCGCCGCCGGAAAACGGAACTTTTACGTCCGGAAACTGAACGTTCATATCGTCATTGGACCATCCCGGTTCGATGCCTTTTTTTCCATCATCGTGCCACTGCTTGCTGCCAACGGAACCGTTGGGGCCGATTTTGACGGTGCCGCCCGGCCCGGTTGAAGCCTTGCCGAAAATCTCCGCGTTCCAGACGTTGAGCGAATCGACCAGGATGGAATTGGTGGCGACGTCCCCATTGTCCTTGGCCTTGTCTTCATCATATCGGCCGTTGTCGCTGTAATTGGGATCGGCGGAATCGAAACTATCGGTTTTGATTTTATTGCCGCCGAGTTCGATCTGGCCTTTGGCGACCATTCCTTTGGCGAACATGGGCGCGTTGGTGACGGTGACCCTGACGGTGCGTGGAGGTTCGATATAATTGGTCCCCAAAGGCGCTCGCACATAGGCTTTCGAAATGATGACCGGACGTGGATCCTGGCTCATGGTGACGACGTATTTGGCATCGCCGATCTCGCGTTCTTTGGTGTAAACGTCATTGAGGAGTTGCCATCCGTTGCCGGCGAGATTGGTGCCGCTGTAATGGAGATGCGTCAGCGCTTCTTCGATGCCGGCTTCGAGCACAGGAATCGCGCTGTTCCATTGCTGGGAACGCATGGCCGAAAGATTTTGGAAGCTGACCAGGTCCAGGTAACTCGCCAGCGAAATGCCAATCATGATCACAAGGACCAGGGCGAAGAGGAGAACGCTGCCTTCGTTGCGCCGGCGGGAAATGATAATTCTCATACGATCTCCAATTATTGTTTGCGGATAACGACCTTTGCCGATTGAACACTCTCCGTTTGATAGACGGTGCCGAGTGTGTCTTTCCGGCAAACCCAGCGCAACTGAACCAGCTTGCAAGTGGCCGGCGTTGCCACGTAATACTCGTCGTAACTTCCGTTCGGCGGATTACGCTGAAAAATGGAAAACTCCAGAAAGGTGCAATCCTTTAATAATGGCTCATCATCCGCCACCCCATTCTTAATGCGCGTGAGGGTTTTCGCGGAGGCATCATACTGGAACTTCAGCGGTTGCCCGTCGGAATCTTCAAAAGTCAGGCTGGTCGAAGTGGCTTCGGTGACCTTGTTGGCCTGACGAATTTCGCGGGACATCTTGTCGAGAGCCAGCCGGCTTTGATTATCTAGGATCACGTAATTGCCCATCGCGGCAAAACTGCGGCCCGTATAAAAAATGAGCGACGCCACACCCACCGCCAGAAGGGATGATACCGCCGTGCCGACCATCAACTCGATGAGCGTCATGGCTGCCCGGGCGCGCTTAGTAGATGTAATTTTGCAAACCATAGCGGGAGACGAGCGTGGACATATCGCGCTTGCGCAGCACTTTGGCCGAGACCCATCGCAACTCGACCGTGACCATTCTGACATCATTGCTGTAGCTCTCGGTCATGGGGGCATTGACGATCGTGACCGTGCCCGTGTAAGTGAGGCCGGAGGCTGCCTGGGTGCTGCTGGAATAAAAAACATCGGTAAAATTCGTCGGCACAAATCCCGCCGTATTGATCTGGTCCCAGCGATAAAGGCGGATGGTTTCCATCTTCTCCTGGAGAATTTGTGTGGCGCGCAAATTTTCGCGCGCGAGCTGGACGATTGCAAAACCTGAGGACAATCCCGAGTAGAGCGAAACGAACATGATTCCTCCGATGGATACTGCCACCAGGATTTCAATCATGGAAAAGGCCAGCTGGGAGCGGACTGAAGATTGGCGTGCGGTTGTTTTCATGTCGCGAAACGAGTCGCTTCAATTTGCCGGCGAGCGGTAAAGCAACCCGGTTGCCGTTTTATTTTGAGAATCTCTGAATCTCCGTCAAGCGAGCAGGTGAATTCATCGCGCCGCAATCGAGCGCCCCAAAAATGGCGCGGAAATCAATTTCTCGGAGGCATGCGATCGAGATCGAAAAGTTTTTCGGCCCTATTGCCACAGAGCCGTGTGGTTTATGCATTGGCTCTTACGGAAACGGGCCACACCACGGCCCAAA